>JBCCFC010000126.1:0-16470 GCA_039029935.1 Chloroflexota bacterium | reverse complement strand
TATATTTTGTGGTTTATTCTTTGTTGAAATCGTTCCTATAGTAAAATAAGGCATGATCAAGACTTGGACGATTGGTGTAATCATATTCATCAAGAAAAATTTAACTTTAAGCATTACATAGTAATTTACAGGTGAGAAAAAAAATGGAGAGCTTTATATCTATCCATAAAAGACATAATTTATTTTATGCCATTGTTATTAGCCTTAGTATTTTTATTTCAATTTTTCCATACACGAATGCCAAAGGCCAATCAACAGATATCGAGGATACAGTTGAGCACACCGACCCAAACCGTACAGTCGTGATGGGGCGTGGGACATGGGATACGGGCTGGTTTCAAGCTGAGGTATATAAACAGCTTATTGAAGAATTGGGCTATACGGTAGATCGCCCTCGTACCTATGAAAGGACGGATTTCTATCAAAAATTATCCGCTGGAGAGTTAGACCTATGGGTGAATGGGTGGTTTCCTAACAGTGACCTAGCTGTAGAGCCGTATCTGATAAGCGGTACAATTGAACTGGTGGGGACAACCGTGATCGAAGGGGGCTATCAGGTATATGTGATAGATAAAAAGAGTGCGGACGAATTGTCTATCTCAAATCTTGGTGATTTTGCTGATCCTACGGTTGCGGCCCATTTTGATAAGGATGGTGATGGTAAAGCAGAACTCATCGGCTGTGAATCTCATCTAAACTGCTTTAGAGAAATTGAGCATCATATAGAAAGTTATGGTTTGCATGATACGGTTGAGCAACTTTCGGGTGAATATCTTTTAATGACACAGACAGCGGTAAGGCAAGCCGAGGACGGCCATCCCTTTTTGATGTATACTTGGATGCCTAATTGGATTCTGCATCAGCTTCAGCTTGGTGAAGATGTGATTATGTTAGAGGTCCCCTTTGCTTCATCAGTATTGAAACCAGATATTACGGATAGCGAGATAGGGTTACATGGGGTGCTGGGATGTGCATCCGATCCATGTAATGTTGGATATCCGCCCAATGATATTCGTCCTGTTGCCAATAAAGCGTTTTTGGATGCAAGACCTGCCATTCGGCAGTTGTTAGCAGATGTCCAGATACCGCTGGAGGATATTGCAGCACAAAATTTACGGATGGTTGAGGGCGAGTGGGGGGTGAATGATATTCCCTATCATGCATATGAGTGGATTGAGGAAAACCGGCAGCAGGTGGATGAATGGATAATGACGGCACGGGCTGTTGGCGAAGAAACGGGAACGCTATTGCCCCAAGAAATCTCATCCAACGAAAACTTGGCCGCTAAATCAAACATACTCAAAGTCATTGCGCTGCCTCAAGAGCCATTTGTCATGTATCGTGATAATCAATTTTATGGATTTAGCATTGACTATGTGAAGATGGTTGCCGAAGAGATTGGCTATGAGGTTGATATTCATGTTGTTTCTAGTTTGGCAAAGATGATTGATGAGTTGGAGCGTGGCGCAGCAGCTATTGGTATGGGTGGCTTTAATGCTACATCGGAGCGAGAGGAATTTATCGACTTTTCACTGCCAATCATGTCGTCTGGGCTAAAGATCATGGTCACAGCAGAGTCCGCAAACAATGCTGCAAGCCTATGGTATCAGCTCTTGTCAGTTTTTTCCCTTGACATTCTTTACCTCATTCTATTTCTGATTCTCATGCTATTGCTATGCTCACACATTATTTGGTTTGTCGAACGGCATACGAATGCAGAATTCACCAAACCATACTGGCCTGGGATTGCAGATGCATTTTGGTGGTCAGCCGTCACGGTGACGACGGTGGGGTATGGCGATAAAACACCTCGTGGTCTAGCTGGCCGCGTTGTTGGGTTAATCTGGATGTTTATGGGATTGTTTATCGTTGCCTACTTCACCGCTGGTGTAACCAGCAGTATCACGTTGCATAAACTGAATGGATTCATCAATGGGCCGGAAGACCTGCCCGGTAAGTCTGTTGCAACGGTTTCGGGGACAACCATTGTAGACTATTTAGAGGAACAACATATCAGAACTACACTGGTTCCAGAGATTCAAGAAGCCTATGATTTGCTCGAAGCAGGAGAGGTGGATGCCGTTGTTTATGATGATGTCGTGCTTGACTATCATGTGTTGAATGATGGTAATGGAACTTTCATTACAGTTGGAGATTCATTTGAAGAGTCGTATTATGCGTATTTAGTCGCACCAAACAGTGTTTATGTCAATGAAATTAACATTGGATTATTAAAAATTCAAGAGAAGGGGTTAGATAAGAATTTGTTGCAAAAGTGGTTTGGGGATAGGGAATCAGACGAGTAATCCTTCGGTGTGTGAGGTGAGGTGTGGAGTTTGCCCTCACAAGCTAAGGAATGAGGCTCAAATAACATGTCAAACATGACTGGCAAATTGTCGTGCAGATTCAGTGTATCTGCCCAGATTTGCCAGTCATGTGATCAGCACAAGTTATTTGATGCCTGTTCCTAATTATTCCGCAGCACAGGCAAGAATAAACTCCATCGGCTCGCTCCCGTTGTGCCTAACTCTGCTGTAAAGGTGCTATTCTCGTTTGTCACCATCTCCAACAAATAGCGATACGTTTGAATACCATCCTCTTCATCCGGCAGCGTATCACTGAATTTGTAGCTGGCCCCGCTTGATAACCCTGCATTCTGGGCGATAATCAACGCATCATTAAGTTGCGTTTGCGCACCCGATGGAATCGGTTGCCGGATGATATTGAACCCAATCAATGTTGTTTCATCCACTGTCTCCCAGAACAGCGTCACCTCATTGCCACGCACCATGACCTCTCGGTCTGCTAAGGTGACGTTTGTTGGGTTGAAAATCTGTACAGCATCAGTGGCCGTGTCGGTAAAGACAATGGCCGTGTTGATGGTTTCACTGTTGACCAATGCCGTTGTATCCAGAGCCGCTACAAACTCGACATCCACAGTGAAAGACATTCCCGGAGCCAAGTCAATGCCAAAGCCGTTGGGACTCTCCGTCAAGTCATTCCAGATGATCGTACCTGTGTCACCCACGCTGTTGCTGCTTGGCGTCGCCCCGATGTAGGTGAGGTAGGCATTCTGATAGGTGTCCGTCAACGGCAGGCTGGTGATTGCAGTGCTGCCCGTGTTGGTGATGCGAATGGTAAAGCTGATGCTGTTGCCAGGTATCACGGGCGATGCTGTGTTGCGTACCTTGCTCAGTTCAAACGAGATTACTTCATCAGGCACAAAGCCAAAATCAAAAGAGTGATCGTTGTGACCTGCGGGTCCTGTCGTCAGGCTGATAACCGCATTATTGCCCACTTGGATTCCGTCCGAGTCTACACTATCCGTCAGTGTTGTGTTGGTTGTCACAACGTTAGCTGTGGTCAGCGTATAGGTGCTGATGGCCGTCTGCGCTAGGTCGATGCGCAATTGGTAGCCCGTCTCTGGTGCAAGACCACCTGTCACATTGGCGTCGTTGAAGTAATATTCACCGCTGCTGTCTGTTGTGGTGGTAGCAATCAGCGTGTTTGTGATGCTGTAGAGAGCCACAACAACGTTGGGGATCGGTGTCTCACATGGGTCTTGGATGCCATCCTCGTCCTCATCATACCAAACATAGTTGCCGATTTCAAGCGGCGCGGCGGAACACATCAACTCCAGATCACCCAACCCAGTTGCTTTGCCATAAAAGGCGGGGTCAGTTGGTCCAACGATTTCATAGGCGTCGAGCATCGAGCCGTCACTGTTGGATAGCCAGCGCACACCCTGCTTGGCAAAATAGCTGTTGTCCGATGTGGGATCATCAAGTGGATCAAAGACCGTCGTCACCACTTCGCCGGAGCCATGCCGCAATGTGAGCGCGCCTGTGGCAATTTCTTCATGGAAGTTGACAGCGGGTGCTGTGCCTTGGCTAAAGAAATCACCTGTGTAATATTCGGTCGTGCCGCTTTGACCACCGTTGTAGAGACAGTTTGCATTGCCCTCTGCGCTATACGTTCCGGCTGCTGTGTAGCAGAGCCGCAGAATATCACCACCAGCGATGGCGTTGTAGAGCTTGGTTCCGGTCGCTGGGTCTGGCCCATAGTTGGCGGCTCCACCCATCAGCGAGGTGCGGTCGGTCAAACCCAGAATCAGCGAGCCATCGTCATCAAACTCAATGTCGGACAGTAGCGGTTGTGGATAGGCCAACGTTCCCGTCATCTGTCCACCCGCACCCACGTCGAGATCACAGACAAAGGTGTCGTAGCTCGCTGGTGTCGAATTCCAGCGATGCCATTGACTGGTTGCACTACAGACAGTCACGATGCTATCACGGGTGTAATCGAGCGGAATGTTGGCGACCGTATCAAATGTGCCACCCTCATTGAGTGCCATCACATAAGATGCTAGGTCTTCATCCTGCCCTCCGCTTGCCTCTTCCGAACAGACAACGCCAATATAGACTGTCCCGTCATGCACCTTGACGCCCCAAGGTCGTACATCGGTTGCAGCAGAACAGCCTGGGTCTGTCACGGGATAGCTGTTGAGGATAGCTTTACTATCCACATCATAGGCCACCAGCACACCATTGTTGTTGAGATTCATCACATAGAGCGTATCACCATCCTCCGAGAGGTCGATATCACCCAGTGAGAGCTTGCCCACCTGCTGATAGGCTTCGGTGTCTACCGAGAGTGGACTGTTTCCTGTTAGGTCACGCACAGCCACGCTGCCCGCCGTCGTCAGTGTGATCCATGCTGTGGATGAGGGTGAAGCCAAGTCAGAGACATCAACTTCATAGATGCCGCCGGCACCGCTATCCCCAAAGCCCGCATGACGCCGCAACACTGCTGAGACATAGACCTTTTGTGTTTCCTCACGATAGGCCAACCCCCACACCGCACCAATCTCACCACCTGTGGCAAGCGCATTTTTAAAGGCAGAGTTGCGCCCCGTGCTGTCATACTCAAAGTTGATCAGTGCTGTCAGCCCTTCTGCGGGCTGACCATCCACCGTGGGATCACCTGACACAAAACAGGTGTTGAAAAGCTCTGGATTGGTCTCACAATAGTCGACTGGATTCTGCACACCGAGGTCGGCATCACAGGTAGCGGCTTCGTGATATTGCACAGTTGTGCCGCTGTTACTGCCATGCACACCGCTCTGTAACCAGCTTGGTAAGCCGCTAAACTCAAGGCGAAGATGCACATCATCGCCCGTCCGTCCGTTAAAAATATCGTCGAGTACATAAGTTCCCGTAATGCCCACGGTCGTTGACATCACAAAGCCATTGTTATCATAGGCACTGACGATGACAGTATTATTCGTATAGCCATCAAAGCCCGGGTCACTGCCATCCTGTGTGCCATCGCTATCATAGTCGCGCCAAATCGTGCCACCCAAATCATCGGTAGCATCGACGCAGACAGGCGGTGGCGTGGGGTCGGCCAGGTTGGTAAAGGTTATGGTGATATGCTCACCACCACTGAGATTGATGACGGCTTGGCGGTTGAAAACATCGGCAACAGAATCGTTGTTGTTATCGCCATCAAAGGAGACGCCTTGGAAGGTCCAGCCTGCCAGCAGGTCCTCGGTGATGGTATAGGTTCCTGCTGTTTTGGTGATTACGCTGCTGACCGCTCGGTTATTGCTAGTCGTCAGGCTGACAGCGGCCAAATCACCATCTGGGCTGCTAAAGCCAAAGGCGGTGTTGGTCGCATTGTCGCCCACAGTCTCTTTGACAATGGTGATGGTTCCGTCGGTCACGGCACACCACAGTTCCAGATCGCCCAAGCCCGTCGCCTTGCCAAAGGAGCCAGGCGCACCGGAAAGCGCATAGAGCCGATAGCCAAAGTCGTTGGTTCCTGATGGCGCACCAAGCACCGAATTACGTCCACCCGTTGTGTTGTCAAGCCAGATGATACCGCCGGAGTTAGAACTCTGTGTTGGGTTCATGGCCGTGATCGCCACTTCACCGCTGCCGGGCCAGAAGGCGATTCCACCAAACGACGTTTCGGCATGGCTAGCAAAGTTAACGTCAGGGTCGGTAAAGGCTTGGTAGTCAAACTGGTCCCCCCAATAGTATTCACCACCGCCCGGCCCATCACCCGCATCATCACCGTCGGTAGTCACGCCATCACATGTACCGTTGTTCTCCAACACATAGGTTCCGCTGACATTACAGACACGCATGACATCACCCGCTGAAATGCCCTGAATGAGCGCAGTGGATGGGTAATTGTCGGTGTAGTTGCCATCGCCTGTCTGGTGGCCGTTGCGGTCGATGAAGCCCAGAATCATCGAGCCATCCATGTCAAACTCAATATCGGAGAGAATCGGCTGTGGATAGACGCCAAACTGTGTGGCATCCTCAATCGTGGCATAGCTGCTGTGCCACGGAAGCCAGTTCCCCGGTGTTGTGCCGCCAGCGACAATCGGTGGGCGGCGGTTGATATTGCCCAGCTCAAAGCTAAAGACACTTCCCCATGCGCCACTCTCATAGGCATAGATATGTGCTTCCAGATCATCCGTGATTTGTGATGTCTGTGCTGAACAGACCATGCCGACATAGACAACGCCGTTGTGTACTTTGAGTGCCCAAGGACGGCGGTCTTGCGGTGCAGCCACACCACCGGCTCCGCTGGAATCGACACAGCCCGGATCGGGGATGTCATATTGCCCAACCAGCGTCGGTGTATCGCCAGAAATGTCTACCTCAACCAGCGTTGGTGCGGTTGGCGTTGCCGGATTGGTTGAGGTGATGACATAGAAGAGGTTGACTGCCCAGAGCGTGTTGCCATCTGCCGAAAGATCAATGTCACCCAGCGAGCGTTTGCCCACCGCGTCAAAGGCATCGACGTCCCAACTCGGCACGGTCACGTCATCGGGCAGCATGTTGGGATCGGTGACATTGCCGCCACCATCATAGCCCGTGAACGCAACACGAGTGTCATCACCTGTATTGACACCCAATGTGCTGAGGTCCAAAAAGCTGGTGACGGAGGCGGTGTATGTGCTGGCACTGATTGCAGAAAGGTCAACGCGGTATATGCCGCCTGTACCCAGCGGACCAAAGCCTGCGTGTCGCTTCATCATCGCCGACATATAGAGCGACTGTGTGCTTTCGCGGTAAGCCGCACCCCACGTTGCACCAATCTGTCCAGCGTTGGCAACCTTGATGGGATCACCTGTGTAGTTGGCGTCGCCGGGTTGACTGACAGAATCATAGGGGAAGACGACCAGCGCAGGTTCATTCGCCGTGTCGCCACTGCCCGCCAGCGGATCGCCGTTGACAAAACAGGGCGAGGCCATCCAGCGCGTGGTTGTACACATCTGTGCAGCGGGTCCGCTGGGTGGTGTGTAGGGGATGAAACCAAAGTCGAGCGTGTGGTTATTTTCGCCATCACTACCCGTTGTAAAGGTGATGACTGCATAGCCGCTGCTGGGGACAGCGTCGCTATCACGCAAGTCAGTTGCGCTATTGCTGCTATCACCCTGTGCATTCGGCGTTGTCGCATCACGTCCTGCAAGGGCACTGTCGGTTTCAGAAATACGCACTTTGAAGTTGGCCGTGCCAGTCGTCAATCCTGCCACGTTATAGACTGCGCCCGTTGTCGATGAAATCGGTGCTGTACCCGATGAGAAGAGATAGACGCCGTTGGCATCGGTCGTTGTACTCATCACCACCGTGTCGCTCGCATTGAGCAACTCTATAACCACACCCGCAATGGCTGGCTCGCCGGGGTCTTGGACACCATCGCGGTCGGTGTCCTGCCAGACACGGTTGCCCACTTCAATGGCGGGCAGGCTACAGAGTAACTCAACATCGCCGATGCCTGTTGCCTTCCCAAAGGTGGGGTCGGGCAGAAATTCCTGATAGAGTTCGTAGCCGCGTGTCATCAAGCCTGTGGTGTTGCTGTTCCAACGGATACCGCCGGAATTAAAGTTCCCTAATGGATTCATGGTGCTGTAACCGACTTCACCAGAACTGAGATGAAGTGCAAGGCCACCGCTGGCCGTCTCGGCATGGGTTTGGTTATTTGGCACAGAGTCATCACGGTAGTACTCCGCCGTGCCATAGATGCCATTGTTGAAGCCGCTGATGCTACCGCCATAGCCATATTCCGTGTTGCCGTTGGGACAGATACCACCCTGCTCAAGCTCAAACGTGCCGTTGTTGTTACAGACTCGAACGACATCACCGCCAGCCATGCCGCCATAGTTGGGGTTGGGGTCGCTGATGTCGCCTGAGTAGTTTTGTAGTCCACTTTGGTGGCCGTGTCGATCCAGGAAGGCAATCACCATTGAGCCATCGATATCAAACTCAATATCGGCCAGAATTGGTTGTGGGTTGAGGATGGTGTGGAAGTCATTGGGGTCTGCGCTAATCATCTCGATATGCTCGGTCGAACCCCACGCTCGCCATGCACAGGCATCAGGGGTTGAGTTCCAAAAGACACAGCCCGTGCGCTCGGTCAGCGAAAAGTCGATGGCGGGTGTCGGGTCGAAGGTGTTGGTTCCGGTGTTAAATTTGAGAACATAGGCGTGGAGATCGGCGGTTGCGCCTGTGGATTCGGCTGAACAGACAAGCCCAACAAAGACCGTGCTGTTAGAGTATTTCAAGCCCCAAGGACGGACATCACTGGCCGCGTTACAGCCCGGATTCTGTGCGGCAATGTCATAGGGACCAAGCACATCACCGGGGACAGGCGTGGTGTTGGGGTCGAGATTGGTGATGCCATAGAGGCTCTGGTCATACAGATTGACAAACCACATGGTGTTGCCATCACTGGAGATATCCATGTCGCCCATTGACACCTTGCCCACGTTGTCATAGGCGTTCTGGTCACGCACAGGCAACATGCCGCTGATGGGTAGGCTTGCGTTGTTGGTTGTGCCATCACGTGGGTCAGGGCCTGTGTCCACGCTGAGGGTGACGCTGATGTTGACAAAGTTGCTCACGGTTGGTGAGGTGGGATTGCTGTAGTCAAGTTTGTAGATACCACCTGTACCCAATGGCCCCAAGTCAGAAAGTCGCTTGACAAAGGCAGTCGTATAGAGCGTCTCGGTCTGGCGTTGATAGCCCATGCCCCACGTTGTGCCGATATCGCCAACTGTCGCTGCATGGACGGGCATCGTGCCAGAGCCATCATGCGCAATGCCTGTGGCGGTGTACGGAAAGCTGACGATGGCATCTAGCCCGGCGTTGTCGCCGTTATAAAGTCCTGCCACATAACAGGCCGTTGCCATAATCGGGTTCTCTTCACAATAGTGGTCCGTGCTATAGATGCCAATATCCTGCTCACACATACCCGCCTGCGTGAAGATGACTGAGGTATTACCCGCAGCAGCAGCGTCAAAGCCCGTCGGCATTGCCATTTCAACACGAAGGTCCTCACCTGCGTTGAATGCCGTTGTGCTGTAGTAGCCGCTGGCGTCAGTGCTAACAGTGGTCGATACACCTGCGGCATTGTAGATGGTGACATTGGCCCCTGCGTAGCCTGTCTCACCTTCATCATTGAGCGTGTTGCTGTTGGCGTCGAAGAAGATACGTCCACCGACCTCGCTAGCCCCACAGTTAATGGCGGGAGCCGTTTCGAGATGCACATAATCAACACGCAATGGGCCACCATTGAGGTTTGCGCCACCGAACCCCGCGATATCTCTGGGAAAGAGCGTCACCCGAAAGAACTGTGTCATTACTGCTTGGTTATCAAAATCGGCCAAATCCCAACATATTTTACGCCATTCACCAGGGCTGGTGCTTTGGGTGCTGGTCAGCTCACCTGTATTTACATCGTTTGCACTGTTATGGAGCTGTAGATTGAGATGAATACCCGCATCGGTTGTTTCGTCAAAGACCCACATGCAGATTCGTTCATAGCTGCTTATATCGATGTTTGATGCACCCGTGTTTTGAAAGATGGGATTCGTGCTGCCCTGCCCGCTAATGACAATGCGACCATAGTAGTCACCTTCATAGGCATCGGCTGTGGAGTTTACACGTGTTGCGGTGCCGTTATGCCAGTTGTCAATTATATACCCACCTGACTCAAAGTCTTGGATGACATGGATTGATGTGGTGGGGGCAGTGGTGGCGGTGAGTTCTAAGGGGGCGAAAGCCTGTAATTGTTCGGGCGATGCTTGCGATGCAGCCTGTAGAGTGGGGGCTTGCATGGAGAGTAGCCAAACCCCTGTAAAGGTCAGACACGCAAACATCAGAAATAATCTTAGAATAGCTGATTGTTTTGACATTGTATTTTTCCTAAATTTTTATGAATCCGTAATCAGCGGCAGAAACGTCCGCCAGTCCATTTGAATCGTGCCTAACTCAATCTGGCGACGATTGCCATTTAAATCCATGATTTCCAAAACATAGCGATAGGTTTCTCCCTGATGAGCGGTGACATCCACAAAGTGATATGCACCCCCCTCAGATGTTCCAGCGTAGTGTGTTGTCATTGGAACAGTGGTCAATGGTTGTAGCGTATTCTGTGCGGTTTCAGGCTGGTTTAGGGTTTGGCGATAGAGATGAAAACCGCTCATGTGTACTTCGCTGAGGGTCTGCCATTCGAGCAGCGTTCCCACAGCCGCGGCGGTCAGGTTGATGCCTATCAACTGCACAGCGGTGGGTGCAAAAATCTGCACAGTATCCGATGTCGATTGGCTGGCAACGACGGCGGGTGGTAGTGGTCCCGCCTCGTCTAGGTCATAGGTCACGCTATAGGTGGCTGCATTGTTCACGGTTTGTAATCCCACTAATTTCGTTGTATCCTGTCGCGCCACAAATTCCACAATGACACTGATGCTTTCATTGGGGGCTAAACCGCCCGCCCCTGTCACATCATCCCACCATAGCTGCCCATCGGTATCAATGTCCGGTAGTGGATTGGCAAGGACATAGCTGAGATAATCCTCTGAGAATGTATCTTGGAGACTGATCTGCGTTAGCGTGGTTGGACCTGTGTTGGTGATGCGAATAGTAAAGGAAAGCGTATGTCCTGGTAGGATCGGCTCAACCGTATTAAGGGTTTTTGTGAGCGTGTAGCTGGCCGTGATGGGGTCTAGCACAAAGAGTGTGATTGAATCGGCGGGGAAGAGGGCGGTAAAGCCAGCGTCATTCTGTACTGCTCGCCCTGTACGAGCCAATGCTGTACGAGCCAATGCTGTGCTTGCCAGTAATTGGTCTGTTTCGGTGACGATTGCTGTCAGATTGACGGTGCTGTAGCGATAGACATGGGCAATCGTGTCATGGGTGACGCCCGGCGTAACGCCTGTGAATGTCACCGTTGAACTCAGCGGCATTGTACTTTTGTTGATCACGATCGTCGTCAAGCGGTTATTTATGCTGTCCATAGCGGCATAGATAGACAGTTGCTCTTGGTCCGTGCTGCTGGCACTCACGCTGACATCACCAAACTTGCTTCCCGAACCGTCATAGTTGCGATACATGCGAAAGGCAAACGCACCGGGGTCATTGTTGGCGGGTGGCGACCAGAGCGTGGCAAGGTCCAGCCCTTCACGCCCAAAGATACCCAGCACATCGGCCTGTGCCAACGCCCCGTTGATGTCCTCCAGCCCGCCCCAGTTGTATTCGGTCATGGCAAGTTTGGTGTCGGGATAGTAAGTATCGACCCAGCTACGCATTCGAGGTATCATCTGAATGTTTTGGTTGATCCAGCTTTCATCCGTGTACGTCGGGTCCCAAAGTGAGCGTGTCGAGCGCAGTCGCCGTGCCTGCGTATCTGTGTCACCGACTGGACTCAGTGAGACACCGCTGGCCTGTGGATAGTAGTGTAAATCCAAATAGTCGAGGATGCGTGTACCTGAGATGGCCTCATAGGACGCCATCTCCTGCAAATACCACTCAACAAAGGGTGTGCCGCCATGCGCATTCCGGTCTAGCGGATTGAGCCACCATGAACCACCTGGCTCACTGTCCAATGCCGAATATTCATACGCGGTCCAGCCCCACAACACCGGGCCAAGCGTCTGCGCATCGGGGTCAGTGGCTTTGATGGTGGCAGCATAGCGATAAGTCAAGTCACGCAGTTCGTCATAGCCCACACCGTTGGGATGGACATCACGATGGGTTTCATGCCAAAGCATCGGTTCGTTGTCGAGATTGTAAAAACGCACACCGCCGTTGCTGGCCGAGCCAAAGTTATTAATGAGGTGGTTCATCCAACTAATCACAAAGGTCTCGCTGATGGGGGCATGAATATCGAGCGGATTATTGATCGTAATAGGCTGACCTGTCGCCAGCAAAACGCCATTGCCACAATCCGGTCGCCAAGGGTCCGTGTCGGTCTGCGCGCCATAAAGGGCCACGCTGTAGCTACAGGAGATACCTGCGCGGTCTTTGGGTGTCCAGCCAATCATGGGGATGGTGATGAGGCTGTCGGTGTTGTTGGTGATATTCCGTGTCACAAATCGATCTGATGATGAGCCACTGGGTAACAGACCTTCATCGTCAACGGCGTTTGGAATATTCTCGAAGTAATAGTCTGAGGCACGATTGGAGACATCAAGTTGCCAGTTATAACGTGTGACCGCGTTGCCGCCCCAGCGGTTGATGGGCAAGTCCAACTCAGTAGCTAAGTCAGCGTCGGCAAAGTTTAGCCCATAGATGTGGTCGCTGATGGTGTCGCCAACTTGACTGGCATCAATGCTCAATGCAGGGCCTGCGCTGGGCAACGGTGTTGGCGTGGGCGTCGGTGTGGGTGAGGCGTCTGCTAGTAGCACAATGCTGTCGAGATAGTAGACAGGCTGTGTGCTACCCGTCGCCTCCTGCCAGATCAGCCCGCTGATTTCAGTAGGGTTGCCCAATTCGGCGATGGTGAACTCATGATAGGTCCATGTGTTTGCAGTGGCAATGACATTGGTCGAAACCAAAGGTGTGACCGCTGCACCCGCACCATCATACAGGACCACGTTGACCGACTGCCCACCCGTGCTGCCGCCATGTATCCAAAAGCCCAGTGCCGTGTAATCGCTACTGATGAGATTGCTGTTGGTGCGCAGGTAGAGTCCCACCCATGCCCCCGTGTAGGTAACGGCAGTGGCGTTGCTCCCCGATTGGATTGTGCTGCTGTGCGCAAAGTCAGCGGTCGTCAGCCATGACCAATTGGCCCATCCGCTGGCGAGAGTATCTTCATAAACCGTTAGATCGCTCTGGGTGCGATATAGCTGGCCTACGTTAGTTTGTTTTGCATGAATCTGACCAGAAGTGCTTTGTAGAGATAATAATGATGGAATAAAAAAGGCCAAACTGACGGTTATCAGCAGCCAACCTTGAATAAATTTCATATAATATTCTTTTGAACAGAGCTTTGAGCGTTCTAAAATTTTTTCTTACACAATTTATATGAATTTTATCATGGACGTAGGGTTCGCGGTCTACACAAAATGTCTTGACTTTGTAGCGGCCAGCAGACAGGACGGCAGGGATGATCGTAAGTAAAGGGTGCGGATTCAGATGATGGCAGGCATATGATATAATCAATGTGCTGTGATCAATACTGCGACAAATACCGCGACAAAGGATACTGACACAATGAACATTACCATTTTAGGAGCAGGGGCCATGGGGTCCCTTTTTGGTGGACGCCTAGCTTTGTTTGAACATGACGTGAATGTCCAACTGCTCGACGTGAACCAAGCCCATATTGACGCCATCAATAACGATGGGCTGCAACTCGATGTAGATGAGGGAGTACTCACGGTCAACGTGCCAGCCATACGACCAGAAGAGGTTACGACCACACCAGACCTGCTCATTGTCTTCACCAAAACATTTCACACCCAAGAGGCCTTGGCGTCAGTCCAGCACCTTATCATAGTGTGATAGTGTGATAGTGTGTCGGTACTGATTACCGAATACTGACCGACCGAATACTGACCTACCAATTCACCGAATACCGAATACATAACAATAAAGAGAACAGAGGGAACCAAATGTCTTCAAGCAAACGAAAGAAAATGTATGGCGCGGATGCGCTCCTGATGGGGCTAAAACAGATTGGGGTTGACTACATCTTTGGCAATGTGGGGACCGATTATCCACCACTGATTGGAAGCCTGAGTCGGTGTCAACAGGCGGGAACGCTGGGTATTGATGTGCCGATACCGATCACGGCGCATCATGAAAACTTGGGTGTCAATATGGCCTATGGCTATTATTTGGCAACGGGCAAACCGCAAGTAGTCTTTGTCCACACCAATGTAGGAACAGCCAACGCCATCATGGGCATCATCGACGCTAACCGTGCCCAGGTCCCCATGATTCTCATTGCGGGTCGTGCGCCTACCACCGAGCAATTTGACCATACATCCAAACCCGGCTATATCCACTGGGCGCAGGAGATGTTTGACCAAGCGGGCATGGTACGTGAAAATGTTAAATGGGATTATCATATCTCGACCGACAGCGTCGTGGAGATTGACCTCATCCTACAGCGAGCCATGCAAATGGCAACTTCCTATCCACCTGGCCCTGTCTATCTGACCTTTGTCCCTGAAGCCGTAGACCGCGAACTGGAATTGCCAGAGACTGTCGCTCCGCCTACACCCATCAGCGTCCCCCACCCCGCACCAGACACTGTCGCCCAAGTCGCGGAATGGCTGGCCGCAGCCAAGCACCCCCTGATTATCACGGGCGGAACTTCGCGTAGCCAAGATATTCTCCCTGCATTGGTCGCGTTGGCCGACGAGAAAACCGTACCAGTGGCGACACTCCTGCCGCGCTCGCTGCATTTCCCCATGAACCACCCACTCTACTTGGGCATGAACCCACACGCCGCTGTACCAACCGCAGACCTGATCATCAGCCTTGAAACCGACGTCCCCTACATACCGCTTCACGCCCGCCCTAACGATGACTGCCGCGTCGTCCATGTCGGTCCCGACCCCGTGTTCCAACGCTATGTCCGTCGTGGCTATCGAGCCGATGCCCTAGTGACATCAGGTGTGGTCGAATTCTTGAATGCAGTGCAGGATGCCACACCCATCCCAGACCCGACTTTGGCCGATGAACGCACAACGTGGGCACAGGACATCAGTGGTGCAAAGGTGGCTGGGAGAGAGCGGAAAGTTGCAGAAGCCGAACGCACAGGCGAGATGAATTTTGACTGGATTTCCAAGTGCATCGCCGATGTCGCTGCCAGCGACAAGGATGTGATTGTCCTGCGTGAATTCGACCTAGACTCGGACCACCTCGACATTGCCGAGCCAGGCCACTATTACGGCCTCTCCAATGCAGGCGGTCTTGGCTGGGGGCTAGGCGCGGCACTCGGCATCCGCTTGGCCCAGCCCGACAAGATGCCACTGCTGGCGACAGGTGATGGCTGCTACTACTTTGGCAACCCCGCCGCCGCCCATGCTCTGTCAAATGCAGAGGGGTTGCCTTTCATCACGATTGTCTACAACAACGGCAAATGGGCCACCGTCGCCAACCACACCAACCGCTGGTACGCCGAGTTGGAGGAACCCAAGCCACCGCTGACCGGATTGGGGCCACAGCCGCATTTTGATAAGCTGGTTGAAGCGTTTGGTGGGCATGGTGAGCGTGTGGAGATGGCATCGGAACTGCCCGCCGCGCTAGAGCGAGCGTTACAGTCCGTGCGCAATGGGCAGCAGGCGTTGGTGAATGTGATTTGTGAGTCGCCGATTGTGCGCGGTGAGGTGCATTAATGTGAAAAGTTCAGTGATGCTTGATATGCATCCTAAAATCAAGTACAATAATCCCATCAACCAATCACAAAAGGATTGAATCCATATGGCAAGACAAAGACGACAAACATCGACAGAGAAACAACAAACACCAAAGAAGAAACGAGAGCCAGTATCCGAACATCCTTTTGATGAACGGGCCAAGACGTTCTATACCCAACATCACCAAAAGATGAATTTGCGCGCTGGTCGTCAATTTGAAGTGTACTCTCGTGCAAAGTCAATTGACGTGTTGATTGCCTGTACAGATGAGGAACGAAAGGTACTGAACGACACCTGTTTTGCCCACTACCAACGGGCTAACTCGCTCGAACTCAAAGGCCCACATGACGGATTAACGCCAACTGACTTGACGCAAATATTGTCAAGGGCATGGGGCGTTTCAGGCAAGGATAGAGTTGAGGAAAAAGATGAGGGTGCTGTTGAATTCTTGAGCAGAGAAACGGTTCAAGAAATCGCAGAAGACCCCACATTGCGGACGATTACCATTCTCTGTGTGACTCGTCCTGATCATATATTAGACTCACCCAAACTGAAAAAGGGATACGACTTCAAAGAAACGGATGAGCCGGGTGTCTATTTATCAAGCAAACTTGCGATTCCGACACGGATTATTCATCCCGATGAATTGGACTTGGTTCCAAAAAACTATCCATTGTTGCCGTTGGCACGGGGCAAGAAGTTACAGCAATTTGTGGAGATATGCATCGAGGAAAAGATGGATTATTATCTCCAATTTATTGCTGATATTATTCCAACGATGGAATCATCTGAAATTTTTC
>JBCCFC010000125.1:0-16484 GCA_039029935.1 Chloroflexota bacterium | reverse complement strand
TGCGCGCATCGGAAATGCGGATCATGTCGGTGATGCCCTTTTTCAGCACCTTGGGGGGCAGGCCCATGTTCCCGACCTCGGCCATGCCGGGATAGCCCCTGGGGCCGCAATTCTTCAGCACCATGACGCAGGTCTCGTCGATGTCGAGCGCATCGTCGTTGATGCGCGCCTTGTAGTCGTCGATATCCTCGAACACCACGGCCCGGCCGCGATGCGACAACAGATGCGGCGAGGCAGCTGACGGCTTGAGCACCGCCCCGTTCGGGGCAAGGTTGCCTTTGACCACAGCGATGCCACCCTGTTGGGTCAGCGCCCGATCGACCGGCAGAATGACATCGGTATTGTGGTTCACGGCATTGCGCACCTCATCCCAGATCGCGGTACCCGACACGGTCAGCGCATCCTTGTAACGTGGCTTGTTCTTCTTCTGCGCCGGATTCTGGGTCCACAGACCGATATCCTGATGCCAGGGCGTCGCCTCCCCAATCTTGGCGGGTTTGGTAAAAATCGAGTCAAACCACAGGCGGACATTGCCACCCAAAAATTGTTGGTTGATGCTGCGTACATTGTCGCTGGCATAATAGAGGTCCCAGATATCAGGGTCATTGCGTCCCAATCGCGCCAGTTTACGAAACATCGCCGCACCCATCAAGTTCTCGTCATCGGTGCGCTTGTTGTCAAAGTTTAGCTCGCCCTCTGGGTCAATCTTCTTGCCTTTGGTCAACACAGCGGTGATTTTGGCATGAAGTTGGTCTACAGCCTCTTTGCTGACCACATTTTTGGCAATAAAATAGCCCTCAGTTTCATATTGTGACCATTGTTCTGGTGTAATGGTGTAAGTCATCTCTATTTACTCCTTTGGGTCTTCGTCAAACAATAGGAAAAATGTATCGTAGGCACCCAGAGGGTTCCCGACCCTTGCGGCCGCCCTGGCTCGTACGCGAGGGCGACCGCAAGGGTACGCCCCTACAATCAATGACGAAGAGCCAATCTTTTTTACTTAATCGTCCCACAAGATTCACGCACAATCAGTCGAGAGGGGACAACAATACGCTCGACATCTTTATCCGGCTGCTCAATTCGATCAAGCAGTAGACGTGCCGCCTCTTTGCCTACTTGATAGGGTTCAATCGAAACGGTTGTGATTCCTGGTGTCCACAGGGCGGCTTCGGGCAGTTCATCAATGCCGATAACCGCAAATTCACGACCTGGTGTAATCCCCGACGATTGAAGCCCTAGCATGACGCCGTAGGCAATGGTTGTTTGGAAACAGAGGGCTGCGGTGGGTGAATTGGGTCGTTGCAGGAGGTCAAGAATGGCCTTATGTCCAGCATCCCCCGTCGCTGGGCAGTGGATGATTAAACGGTCATCAATAGGGATATTGTGCTGTGCCAGTTGTTGTTGATACCCTTTGATGCGCTCATGCCAAATCGGTGTTTCTGGGAAACTACCAATAAAGGCGATACGTTGATGCCCATTGGCAATCAGACGGTTGATGGCGACGACCGCCGCACCAAAATTATCAATATCCACAGTGTCAATATCTAAGGTGGGGTAATTACGGGCTAAGAGCACGGTTGACGTTTGTCGTTGCACTTTTTCAATATCGGTTATGGGTGTATCTGGCGTCGGCCAAAAGAGAACACCGTCTATTTGATGTTCTTGAATGGCGGTCAGCATTTTCTGTTGACGCGTTTGCTGACTAGACGTATTTGCCAACATGGACACATAGTCCGAGTCTGCCAACAAGTCCTCAGCCCCCATCGCCACCTCGGCAAAGAACGGGTTGCGGATATCGGGGACAACCACGCCGACCAGATGTGAACGCTGGCTCCGAATGCTGGCTGCGCCCCGATTATAGACATAGCCCAATTGCTCGATGGACCCCAACACTCGCAGACGAGTGACATCAGCAACCAAGGGGCTATTGCGCAGGACAAGCGAGACGGTCGATTTTGAGACATTGGCGTGAGCCGCCACATCCCTCAGCGTGATAGAAGACATACTTTTTGCTTTAACTTGATTTGACAAGCATACCTAAGTCTGTTATATTCTTTTTGGAACGGTCCAAAACATAGGCTATTATATTATATCTAATAGTTTTGCACAAATTTGGAACGGTCCAAAGCGATACCTACGAAGGCATTTTTTGTATATGACTTGAAAGGGGAACCAAATGGCAAACCAAATTAGTCGACGTCAACTGCTCAAGGGCATGGGCGTCAGCGTGGTTGGGTTGGCACTCGCGGCCTGTGCAGCCCCAGCAGCACCCAGCGGTGGTGGTGATAGTGGTGGCGATGCGGCATCTGCGGAGGGATCAACGGTCGAAATCTGGACAGGCTTTGGTCAGGGGCGTATGGCTGATGCGATGACTGGCGCCATCGAAAAGTTTGATGAGGAAAATGAGGGCTTCATGGGCAACCATGTGGTCATCCCTTGGGGTGAGTTGCATGACAAGGTAATTGCCAACACCGCATCGGGTAGCCCGCCAGACGCCTATCGTGGTTGGGCGTGGATTGTGGCCGAGGATGCACCGATTGGAGCCTTGACAGATATCACAGACCATGTGGAAGCCGCTGATGTACCGGGTGATGATTACTGGCCTGCCACATGGGAACAGATGCAATTCCAAGGCAAATTCTATGCGATGAGCATCTCGACGATTGTCAACCTTTTCTACTACAATAAAGATCGGATGCGTGATGGTGGCTTCGACCCGGAAAACATTCCAACGACATTGGAAGGCTGGGAGGAAGTCGGCGAGGCGCTGACTGAGCTTGATGACAGTGGTCAAATTGAGCGCATTGGCTTTATGCCACAGATTCCAAGCACGGATCCGCTCAACTGGCTGGCATCGTTTGGCGCGGACATCTGGGATGCAGAAAGCACTACGGTGACGGTTGACAATGAAAAAACGTTGGCGTTGCTTAACTGGTACACAAGCTATAACGACAAATATGGCGTTGAGAATATTGGTGCGTTCCGCACGGCCTACGGTGGCAACGGCTTTGGTCGTAACTCGCCCGAAGGTCTCTACTACACAGGCCAGATTGCCATGTGGTCACTTGGCTCGTGGAGCTTCAACGATATGGGCGAATATGGCCCGGATGTTGATTTTGATGTAACCAGCATACCATCACCAGAGGGGTCGGATGGTGCGCCGGGCAAACTGCAAGCCAATATGTACTTTGTCCCAACAGGTGCAAAGAACGTGGATGGTGGCTTTGCCTTTGCCAACTTCATGAGCAGCTCACCGTGGGTGGCGTTGAACAAAGCCGTGCCAGACTCAGTGACACCATCACGCATCAGCCTTGCCAACGACCCAGAGATCGAAGCCGCCTCTGCACGCTGGTTGCCATTTGCCCGTGATGAGATTCTGCCCAAGGCGATGGCTGTGCCTATCATGCCAGGCGTCAACTTCCTTGCCCAGCAGATCAACGAAGCCCTCGACACCATCGCCTTTGATGGCGCCGATCCACAAACAGAGTTGACCGCGTTGGCAGAACGTGTGCAGGAAGAAGTGGATAATAAGATGGCGCAGGCTGGATGATGAGGTGAGGGGGTGATAGGGTGAGTGGGTGATGGGGAGACGGGGAGACGGGATGAATAGATGACTGGGCATAAGCCCTTCAACTTTTCAACTCTTCAACCCTTCAACTCTTCAACTCTTCAACCCTTCAACCCTTCAACCTTTCAACCCTTCTCACTTCACCCTTGATACTGGAACAAAACAATGAGTACAATGGTTCGACGTCGACTCGGCTGGGGTCTGTTTTTTATTTTTCCGTGGATCATCGGGTTTGTGGCCTTCACGGTCTATCCCATCGGGGCATCGCTTTACTACAGTTTTACCAACTACAATATCATCAACTTTACCCCAAACTGGGTCGGGTTGGATAATTACACCGATCTATTCTTTGATGATCATGTCTTCTGGAAATCGCTGCGTGTCACCCTCTATTATGTGGTCATGTTGGTTGTGCTGGCGACGATTTTTGATATCATCATCGCCATGCTGCTTAACATGAATGTCATCGGGCTATCACTCTATCGCACGATTTTCTATTTGCCCGTGATGGTTCCAGTAGTGGCGGCGACATTGACATGGGTGTGGATTCTCAACCCGCGTCATGGACTCATCAACGGTATGTTGGACAGGATTGGGATTGATGGCCCACTCTGGCTGGCCTCACCGAGGACCGCGCTGCTTTCGCTGGTGCTGGTGGCGGTCTGGGGCAGTGGGCGCGCGGTGTTGATCTATCTAGCGGGGCTAAAAGACATCCCGCAACATCTGTACGAAGCGGCTGAAATTGATGGGGCGACGGCGTGGCACAAAATACGTCATGTCACCCTACCGCTGTTGACGCCCCAAATGCTCTTCAACGTCGTCACGATGACAATTTTCTCCATGCAGTCGATTGCCGCACCGTTGATCATGACAGGCGGCGGTCCCAACAAATCGACGTTGATGTATGGGCTGCATCTCTACCAACTGGCCTTTGAACGGCTACGCATGGGCTATGCCTCGGCAATGGCATGGATTTTGTTTGTGGTGATTTTGGTGCTGACGGTTGTGATGTTCTGGGGTACGCAGCGATACGTACACTATGAACGGTAGAGAAGCGTCATGTTGGATATAATCCTGTTTCAGCCAAGCGCGGATGGGTATACGGCCATCTGTGAAATCTATAATGCGGCCAATCCCCAAAACCCAGAGAGTGTTGACAATTTCAAGCAATATGACAGTCAGCCAGACAGCTTGCACAGAAATCCACGCTTTGTGGCAACGTGGAACGGACAATTGATTGCCGAGGCATCCTGTATTGAGCTACAATCTGATATATTCTTTTACCGTTACAGTATTTTGCCAGACTATGAAACACTCGAACATCATGAGCAGTCGATTCATGCACACCTCTATGCATTTGCCCAACAGCTTTTGGCATCTCGTAATCCGCAACGATTTCTAACCAATCTTGCGGAGAATCATCGAAGGCGTCTACAATTTTTGCAGGAACAGGGCTTTATTGTCACCAGCAGAACCCAGGTTTCTTTCTTAGATGTATCCACAATCGCGTCTGAGATGATTGCGCAGGCGTTATCAGGCATGGAACGATTAGGCTACACCGTCCTCTCGTTGCCTCAATTTCAGACAGTCAATGATAATATGGATGATGAGTGGCCGCATAAACTCCACCAACTGCATAACGAAATCTTTGCCGACAATCCGTCCCTCACCCACAACCAACTGTCTCGACAACAATTTGACACGCTGCTGCAACATCCACGCTTTTGCGCCGATGCGTTTTTTGTTGTGTGCATGGCGGATGAACCCGTAGGGCTTAGTTATCTGTGGACCACAGGCGAGCCAACGGTGTTTCAAACAGGAACGACGGGTGTTTTATCCATGCATCGTGGTCAGGGGATTGCGATGGCGCTCAAGATGAAAACAATTCAATTTGTCCAAGCACAAGGTGGGCGATTGATTGAGACAACCAATGACGAGCATAACGAACCGATTCTCAAGTTGAACAGCAAACTTGGCTTTGTGTCCCAACCAGCCTTATTGACACTACAGAAGGATTTTGCATGACGATTCGTAACGCAACATTCACAGACAATTTATCCTATCGCATCGGATGGGCATTCCAGCGGTTATCGGCTCACGCCGTGCTGATTTTCTTTGGCATCATCTTCATGTTGCCATTTCTGTGGATGATCTCGAGCGCACTCAAACCCACCGCCGATATCTTTCAAATTCCCGTGCGTCTGATTCCCGAACGCATCATCTGGACCAACTTCCCAGAGTCCATTCAGGCGATCAACTTTTTTGGCTATCTGGGCAATACCTTTATCTATGCAACAGGCATTATGGTGGGTGCGGTCCTCTCCAATGTCTTTATCGCCTATGGCTTTGCGCGTATCCAATGGCCGGGGCGCAATGTTGTGTTTATCATCGTCATAGCCACCATGATGCTGCCCGCACAGGTCCGCTTTATCCCGCTTTTTATCACCTACAGTCAGTGGGGCTGGCTAGACACCTTCCTGCCACTAATTGTGCCCGCCTTCTTTGGCAACGCCTTCTTCATCTTCATGATTCGCCAGTTCATGCTGACCTTCCCCACCGAGTTGGACGACGCGGCCCGCATTGACGGCGCCAACGAACTGCGCATCTTCTGGCACATCGTTGTGCCACTCTCCAAAGCCGCCATCATTACCGTCGCCATCTTTGATTTTATGCATGGCTGGCACGACTTCATCAACCCGCTGGTCTTCCTACGCAATCCAGACATGTACACGCTTTCGGTGGGCCTCCGTCTCTACTTCACCCAACATGGGGCAGAGTGGGGGATGCTGATGGCGGCGGCGACGCTGTTTACACTGCCGATGGTCGTGGTTTTCTTCTTTGCCCAGCGTACCTTTATTGAGGGTATAGCGTTGACGGGAATTAAGGGGTAGCTACTCTACTTATTCATACAACACTTTTTGAACTTTCTACCACTACCACATGGACAGGGATCATTTCTTTTGACATTGCGTCTGGAAATTGGTGGTGCAAGTGCAATGCCTTGTGTTTTGAGATAATTGCCATAAAGTGTTTTGAGGTTCGCATGGCGGGTTCGGACATCCTTATACCACATAGGGTAGGTGGTTTCCAGCATGCGTTTGAGTTTTCTGGGATTGCCAACAATGCTTAAGTCAGCATCATTCCGTTCCATCAATTCCCATTGACGACTCTTATATTGAATGGTATACGCTGCAACCTCCTCAACAGAGTTTGTGTCTTCATCAACACGCAAACAGTCGATAATCACGTTTGAACAGGAACAGCCCTGTTTGACACAATACTGGTCAAAAAATAGATACTTTTGCCCATCAATCGGTAAGGTATAACATTCAGCATAGGGTAACTTATCGATGTAGCCGACTAAGGTACTGTTCTCCTCAATATCTTCAATCGAAAATTCGACGTCAAGCGCATTCATATTCGCTTCTTGCGTGACATGCTTTTTATAATCCAGATACTCGTCAAGGAGGAATTGGAAATCCTCTTCATCAAGAAGTTCTATGTCCTCTTGATGAATAACTTCCTCATGAGATATCCCGCCCTCTGGGTTCAAAAGGAGGTCTACCTCCCGTGTATCAACATCGACTGTCAAGTGCGCGATGGGGTCTGATATGAACCCTTCCATCGCAGGGAAAATTTTGACGGTTACCGCATTGCACGTACAGAGAGGGTTTCCACAAATTGACAGTTTACAATCATGTACATATGCATCGTCCTCTTCTGAGAATGTGGCAAAAATCGTGTTTTCTATTTCATCTTTTGTAAATACCATACCGATTCTCCTCTCTTATCTTTTTGCATGGTTCAATTTGGCCATTACGACATACACTATCTTCTAACTTTTTCATAGGTGTAACAGTCGATAATCATCGAACGCATATAGCTTCCCTTTGAAGAAGCGTCGCGTAGCCCAGCAACAACATCAGCGGGGACTTCAAAATAACGATAGACGCCTGTACGCTTAAACATGACTTCTAAAATAGAGGTAGAGTCATCATATTTGAACGCGCTGACCATGCTGGAGTCTATATCTTCCCAGACGGGTTGGCTTGGGGGCGAGGCAGTATTCCCTTTGAGGTTGACATTGGCCTTCAGTGCTTGGGCCAGAAATTTATTGGCACCTTCAATGACAATTTCTGTATGGTCATTGATTTCGTCAATGTAAATAACAAAGTTTCCAGATATAGGTTCATAGGCTTCACCCGTTTCATTCGTTAAACGGATATGCAGCGAATCTGTTTGTTTATCATATTGAATAGACATAATACTGTTATCTCATATTTCTCAGTAGGAATAGCATCATCTGTTCCTGTTCAAGTTCAGTTTAGGTCATTCCACAAAAATAATTACCCAGAGGGTCGCGGAGTTAGGCATTCTCTAATGCCAGCGTTCTCGTGTAGGACCCACAATAGAGATTGCTCACTCCGCGCGAGCATGGGTATTTTATTCTGTGGAATGGCCTTATTGACGCATACACCACATTAACAGCACGATGCATGAGCATCAAATGCCTGTGGTGTATGTCCCCACGCCACCAACTGCCGCTGTGCCTCGCTAAGGTCAATCCAAGGCGCAAGCGGTGGCTCATAGGTGACAGGCAATTCACGTCCATTGATGATGGTGAGCGTATTGCGCAGTAACTGCTTACCTTTCCGTGCATTCATATGAACATCATAAAAGGTGAAATTCCCTTCTTCCATGCGGAACAGGGCAACATCGGCCAGCGCACCTACTTTGAGTGTCCCAATTTCGTGCGACAGCCCCATCACCTGTGCGGGACGTGCGGTGGATGCGTAAATGACTTCCTCCAAACTCATGCCCAATGCCATAAACTTACTCAGGCAGGTTGGCATGTCAAACATGGGGCCGCTGATGCTGAGTTGATGAATGTCTGTCGAAATCACATCGGGTTTGTAGCCTTCGGATATCATGGCGTCGGCTGTCTCAAACGAGAATGAACCCGCTCCGTGACCGATGTCTAAAATGATACCACTCTCCCAAACGCGTTTGGCGTCCTCACGCAGTTTGCCATTATCATCGATAATGCGCATGTCATGGCCTGTGAAGCAGTGAGTCAGGATATCGTTGGGTTTCATAAAGTCGAGTACAGCGTCCAAACCCGGTGGTGAACTGCCAATGTGAACCATCAGCGGCAGTTCACAGCGATCCGCAGCCTCACGCGCCCGTTTGAGTGGTTCAATGCCTGTGCTCTGCGTCGTGTTACGATCAATCCGTGCCTTGACGCCCAGCGCAATATCACGATGGAGATCAATCAGCTTGCAGCAGAGATCAACATCACAATAGGCCAAATTGGTCAGTTCACCCGTCATGGCCGTGAGACCAATTGACGAGATGTTGACCAGTGCATAGATACGTGCGCTTGCGGGCTTGACAATAAACTCACGAAATCCAGGAAAGTTATAGCCACCAGCAGAACCAACATCCAGCCATGTGGTCACACCGCTACGTGCCGCCACAGGGTCAGCCTGAATGCCATAATAGGTCACGCCGTGATAGATATGGGTATGCAAATCCACCAAGCCAGGCGTCACGTATTGCCCACTGGCATCTACTACACGAACCGCCGATTCTATTGGGATATTGGTGTCAACGGCGGCAATGCGGTTGCGCTTAATGGCGACATCCATCAGACCGTTCTGCCCACTGCTTGGGTCAACGACTGTACCACCTTTGATTAACAGATCAAATCGCATAAGTTACCTCACTTCGATGTTGTAGACATCAGAAGTCCGACTTTTGCTAAAAGTCGGACTTCTATACTTTACCCCAAAATCTCACGCAGCCGTTGACCGACAATCTCTGCCTCACCCTCTTTCAACGTGTGGACAGTCATGAAGATATCCGCGTCACCCACTGGGCGCGTCCAAATGCTGGGGGAACCAGCCTTTAGCTCATCAACCAGGTCGGTGGATGTTTTGCCCAGTGCTGCGGTATCCAGCGAAAGACGGAGACGCATCCAAGGTTCTTTTTCCTCGCCCCAGACATTTGTAGCCCAAATATGGTCAATATCTGCCAAGTATTGGAAAATGGTGTCGATACGCTGAGATTCAACCAGGAGCCGCTCTTCGTGGTCCATTGTCAACCATTCTTGCAAGGCTACTGCTGTGGCAATCGCTTCTTGGCGGTCAACTTTATAGCCCCGTCCAATATTATCCTCATAACTGGGGCCATCAAGGGTTTCATAGGCGACAAAGTTATGCAGTTTGGCGGTCTCGACATACTTGCGTTTGCCACAAAGAATCCCTGATGAGTTGGTTGAGCCAAGGTACTTGGCCCCATACGCAACCAGTGCCGCGCCAGAAGAGGGTAACGTTGTCATGCGCTCTAGCGGATAAATCTCGGCGGCAGCGTCCAAGATCAGCGCGATGCCTGCATTGTCTGCAATTGTCACAAGCTGTGGGATATCGAGTGTGCCCGGTGTCCCTTCACTCCGTGCCAGCATGAGGATGCCTGCGGTATTGGGGCCAATGGCCGCTTCCATGTCCGCAACCGTTGTTTCGTGTTCATCACCAACCTCGACCAATGTCCCACCAGCGACAGAGATGCACTTGTCATAGTGATAGCGCAGCTTCTTCTGAATCAAGAATTCATTGCGCAGCCCCGTTGTGTCAGGCAGTTGCCCAATTTTGTCAGTCTCGTCAATCGTCATAGCAGAGGCGGCACTCAAGACCAACGCGGCAAAACAGCCAGAAGTCACAAAGGCTTCCTCTGCCCTCAGTTGGTCTGCAATCACTGCACCCGTTTTATCCAGCACTTCCGCCATTGAAGCAAAAGAGGCATTGGCTGCATCCATCGCGGCTTGGACACCCTCCGAGACGATTGAACCACCTAGAACGGTCTGGCTCCCCGATGCATTGATGACGGGTGTGATGCCGAGTTGGTCATAGATATTCATACTCACTTCTTGTTCCCTCTGCTCCTTTAATTATTTTTCATTGAATAGGAAAGTGTAAACCAGTAACACAGATTGGTTATCTGTGGTGCAGGTAGCCAACCTGTGTTACTGTCCTTTGTCCCTTGTCATGGACATTTATGCCAATGCAACTTCACGCTTATATTTCAATTGCGATATGCTACAATCCGCTACAGAAATATCATCACGAACCCCAATATAGGTTGGCTGATACAAGCTCCCGCCCTCATAAGCATAGAGATAACGCACCTCAACCACGTCATCCACAGCAGGCACATCTTTATTGGCTGGGATGGTGACATTGCCGATCTCAACTTGATTCGCCCCATCAAACACGGCAACGGCCACACTGCGCTTATCGTTGACCTTGGTGACAAGCACCGAGGCAGTGGCATAGAACTTGAATTTCATCTGGTTGCCACCACTGTTGGGGCGACCGACAGTATAGGCTGCTGTGTGATTTTTGAAGACCAGTCCTTCTGCATCCACCTGATTCAGTCGATCATAAAGCTGCTGTTTGGCGTCGGGCGTCTTGGCTGTTTCTACAACCACAATGGGATCGCTCACAGAACTACCCAACCCCAGCCCTTCCAGATGCGCCAATCGTTTGGCATAGGGCAATGTACGTATATCTTTGCCATCAAGCTCAAGCAAATCAAAGACATAGAGCGTTTCACCCACCGCTTCACCATCGACCAAGTAGGACTGGGTAATCTCTTGGGCACGGTTAATGATAACATCAGGCGCACCCACAGAGAAACCAGTACGGTTGATCGCCGTCACCCCATCCGCCGTTTTCCAGAGCAACATGCGTTTGCCATCCTGCTTCTCCTGCGCCCACCACGCATCATCCTCAATGTACTGCACCACCTCCGCTTCTTCCAACGGGTTTAGCAATTGACAGTGGACACCTGTATCGCGCGCATCTGAATCCATATGAACATACTGCGGCCCCTCATCCCCCGGTTTATAGCCCTTCACCGTCTTGCTCTTCACCAACTTGTCATACGCTTTCTTGGCCGCATCATAGGCTACAGGCTTCTTGGTCTTGGTCCCCGTCTTGAGCGTGGCCCCGCGCCGCCCATAGGCAAAGTTGACCAAATATTGATCCGCCTCGACTTCTTCGATGGCTGCTGTGTAGATTTTGTCACTGCTGCCTTGGGTAAAGTAAAGTGTGATGGTTTCTGTGATTGTATTTTGAGACATTGTGCTATCCTTTCAACCATTTTGGTTTAATTTAAAATAAAACGCCAAATTTTTGAGATTCATGATTGTGGGGATAGGGAGAATATGCAGGGAACTCCAATTCTAGCACATATGTCCTTTCTGATCCAATCACAAAACCATCTGTTCATATTTTATGTGTAGAGCATTTCAAGCAACTCTTGGCTGTCAGCAATAACTTGAGGTGCGCCTAATGTTGTGACCATGTCCATTGGCAAATATTGTGCAGAATTGGCACTGGCGATGATTGGGACACTGCCGGGTGAGTAGAGTACAACATGGCCTAATGTCAGAACCCGCATCATCGCGTCTCACAACTGTGATATTTTATATTTTCTACACCAGCCCCTTCGCTCTCATATCCCGCCATAAATTCCGTCGTCGATGGTGTTTGTTTCGCCACACAGCCAACAACGTCTTATAATCAGAAGGCATCACCTCTTTCAGGACAACCATCCAACTTGCGTGAGACTCATAATTTGAGCCTGTCGTACTGTCGGGTTCGGGGACAAAATGGACAAGGTTTGCCCGCCAATAGGCCATGACGCTTGCGGCTAACGTTGGTGATGCCATTAGGCGCAAATAGTGCTGACGTGACTTGTCATCTTTGGTCGCAAGTTGCTTTGGCTGGATGACGCTGTTGATAAATTGTGGATAGGGGCTGAATTCAGCATCACCAATTTCGTACAAATCCTTGGTCAACAAGCGCAAAAAATGATAGTCATCCCCTTGGCGACGCCCATTCTGAGGTAAAGTCGCCAGCCATTGCTCCATCTGTTGGTGAAAATAGCCCTGACCTTTGGCACTATCCTTTGGGAAATCCACAATGCTTTTGAAGAGCCAATCGAGCCACCATACCTCAATGCGTGCTTCGCGTCCATAACTGCTAAATGCACCATAAGCGGTAGCGGGTCGGCTCCGGTCGATGAGATAGTCTCGCCAAGCCTGATAGAGTGCATCGCGCGTGGTCACAGCCACGGGTGTTTGCTCAAATGTATCAAACATCTTCTGCCAATCATAAAAGTGGTTACATACGATTTGTTGGATATGCAGCGTATTCACCAATTCCGTGTTGCCAACACCGATAGCTGCCTGTCGATAGTAGTCCAATAATATTTTCTCAGAACCATAGTCTCCGCTTGGGCCAGAAAAGTGCCCAATTTTTTGAAGGAATAGTGATCGTTTGGGTTCCCATGGGACATCACCTCTACTACGCAAAAGCGACTCCACTGTTTCATCGACAACCACAAGGCTCTCTGCATACTCCTGCTTTGCCAGCAAATCTTCGAGAACGGGCAACCCATTCTGCCATGTTTGTGCAATCGTCGGGCGTAGCTTGTCCAGATATTGTTCTGGCGAGAATTTATCGACATAAGACATATAGATACCATGCCAATAAGAGCCTGAACTATTTAGCATTCTCTGCCAAAAGGGTGATACGTCTTTGACCTTGTTGAATTCATCAAAAATGGTCCGTTGATCTTGTTCTGGCAATTGAGCCGTGAAAAAGGCGATGATGGTTTGCCTATCGAGCGTTGTGCTTCTCAGTTCATCGACCACACCCCGTATTCGGTCCGCAAACTCTGCGACCTCAAAGCCTTCATAATCGTTTGTAATCCATTCCCATTGTAGCAGACAGTCCGTCACGCTTTCTCCGATATCAAACCCATCCATAATCTCAACCCACTCAGGCATTGCGTTTTTGATTTCCGTCTCTGCATAGAGCAGTGTATCGACAAAGCCCTCATCAGGATTAAAGCGATACTCAGCGGCGATGGTCACAAGTGTCCGCATTTTGTCGGCGACGCGGTCCAAGTCTTGCGCATAGGCGTAGGTGTCAAAATACGGCGGTTCCCAATGCTCATCTTGCACCATGTACGTCCCCTCTTCCTGTGCCGCCTCATCAACCACGTCATACCATTCACTCCAGAGGCTCTGCCATGTTTCTTGCTGTTTTGCCAGAGAGGGAGACAGGCCAGTGGAAGATGTTGTCTCTTCACTGGTTTGAGTCCCATACAGAATTTTTTCGAGTGTTTGGCCTGTGTCGGTGGGCAACTGTGCCAGCATGTGTGCAACGGTGTCATTGGGCAATTCGGCAAAGACGACGTCAAGGAGTGAAGCTAATTCATTTTGGGTGAGGGATTCGATGATTCGTAATCCAGTTTGTGTGGTCATGATTTCTGTTGGTATAGATATGAAAAAAATATTAATATGAAAAAAATATAGTATCGCAGGTTGCCAACCTGCGCAACAGATTTCTACAACAACCCCTGTGCCGCCATATCCCGCCACAGATTCCGTCGTCGTTTGTGTTTTCTGTGCCATTCTGCCAACAACATCTCATAATCAGAGGGCGTCACCTCTTTCAGGGTACTCATCCAACTTGCATGAGACTCATAGTTTGAGTGTGTTGCATTCTCGGGTCTGGGTACATAATGAACTAGGTTTGCCCGCCAATAGGCCATAACGCTTGCGGGTAACGTGGACGATGCCATCAGGCGCAAAAAATGCTGACGTGACTTATCATCTTTGGTGGCAAGTTGGCTGGGTTCGATGACCCCATTGATAAATTGCGGATAGGGACTGAATTCAGTGTCATCAATTTCATTCAAGTCTCTGGTAAGTAAACGCAAAAAGCGATAGTCATCTCCCTTGTCATGTCCTTTTGCAGGTAAAGCAGCCAGCCACTGTTCCATCTGTCGATGAAAATAGCCTTGACCTTTGGTGATATCCTTGGGGTAGTCAACAATGCTCCTGAAGAGCCAGTCGAGCCACCAGATATCAACGGGTTCCCCACGCCGCTGACCACTATATAGGCTATAGGGGACAGCGGGTCGGGTACGGTTGATGAGCAAATCTCGCCATGCCTGATAGAGTGCATCATGTGTTGTCACAGCAACGGGCGTTTGCGCAAAAGCATCCAGCATCTTCTGCCAATCATAAAAGTGGTGAAATACCATTTGTTGGAGATAAATCGTATTCGCTAATTCGGCGTTGCCGACACCTGTTGCCGCTTGTCGATAGTAGTCCAATAATTTTTTCTCGGAACCATACCCTCCGTCTGGACCTGTATAATGCTCGGCTTTTGGCAGCAATAGCGATTGGGTGGGTTCCCATGTCTCATCGTCACGTATTTTGCGACTCAATAGTGACTTCAACGTTTCATCGACAACCACAAGACATTCTGCATACTCGTGCTTTGCGAGCAAATCTTCGAGAATCGGCAACCCATTTTTCCATGTCTGTGCAATCGTCGGACGCAGCTTGTCCAGATACTGCTCTGGCGCAAATTCACTGACATAATACATATAGATGTAATGCCAAGCTGAGTTTGAATCGCTCAATTCACTTTTCCAAAGTGCTGAATCCTTGTTTGCGTTGATTTTTTCAAAAATCATCCGTTGATGTTTCTCGCTCAACTCATCGTAGAAGAAATCCAGCACCGTATTTTCATGCAATGTTGTGTGATTAAAGGTCCCCTCCACGTTGTAGATGCGTTCCGCAAAGTCAGCCACCTCGGCCCCTTCATCGTCGTTTTTAATCCATTCCCACTGCAATACACACTGGGTCACAATCTCGCCCATATCAAAATTCTCATAAAGCTCGATCCAATCCGGTATCCCGTTATAGATGGTCTCCTCGGCATAGCGCAGGGCATCGACAAAGCTATGGTCAGGCGGAAAGCGATGCTGGGCAGCAGTTACCATAAGTGGTTGCATTTTGATGACCACACTCTCCAAATCCTTCTCATAGGCGTGCGTATCAAAATATGGCGGTTCCCAGTCCTCATCCTGCACCATGTATGTTCCCTCTTCTTGGGCTGCCTCATCAACAATGGCCTGCCATTCATCCCAGAGCCTTTGCCATGTCTCTTGCTGTTTTGCCAGAGAGGGATACAGGTCAGTGGAAGATGTTTCCTCTTCATCTTTGCTGGTTTGAGAACCGTATAGAATTTTTTCGAGCGTCTGTCCGGTGTCAGGTGATAGTTGGGCGAGTACTTGTGTAACAGTTTCAGTGGGGACTTCGGTCAACAGGGCATCAAGGAATGATGCGATTTCCTGTTGGGTGAGTGATTCGATGATTTGTGTTCCAGTTTGTGCTGTTTGTTTTGTCATGATTTATGTTTACTTGTAACGATAGAATAGAAAAATAATGGTATACCTATAGGGTTGAATTTTAGCACCTACGTCTTTGTTTTGCTAATGATTCATCTACTTTTTGCCACACTTGCCTTTTGCTATACTACACCTATATATACGAATGATTGTCTCAATATCAAGACAAGGCTACATCAATTTAGCCATCAAACAGTTATAATACAGGAGGACCTCTATGTCCCAAATATCAACGCGACGGTAGTCCCAGGCGCGGTCACGCGCGGAGGTCGTCTGCGCGGCCTCTGCGCAGTCCTTGCGCAGCTTCTCAATCAGCTCCTCGTCCATCGGGCCGGCGCCGAGGCGCAGCATCGACTGCGCCGCGATCTCGTAAATCGCCGCGCTGGCCTCGTGGTCGCCCGCGTTGAAGATCGGGACGCCGCGATCGACGGCGAGGGCGTGCAGCTCCAGGGCCTCGGCGTAGATGCGCAGCTCGTCCGGGATCGGCTCGAGCGCGAAGCCCTCGGGGATCAGCACCGTGTCAATCAGGTGCACGATGCCGTTCGAGGCCTGCAGGTCGGTCGCGAGGACCTTCGCGCCATTGATCGTGACCCGCCCTTCCGCGAAGGCGGGCTCGAGGGTCGCCCCGCCGAGGGTCTTCAGC
>JBCCFC010000124.1:0-16531 GCA_039029935.1 Chloroflexota bacterium | reverse complement strand
TTACTTCTACTAGGTTGGGATGTTTGATCCGAGCAGGGGTTTTGGCCTCTTGCAAAAAGCGCTCGCGGATTTCGGGGTCTTCTGCGTAATCTTCGCTTAACAGTTTTACAACGATCTTTCTTTCTAGGGCTTCCTGCTCTCTTGGTTAGTGTAAATTGTGCGGATGTACCCGCGCCATCGGATAGATCAACCATTTCGACGGTCAGGTTCTCGTTAAAATATTCTACACAACCATCAATTAACCCTTTTGCTAGCACCGCAAAGGGGCGTTCTGAGCGATAGGTCATCACCAATTGATTTGGATCAGACGTATCATAGTCAAACGTTGGCAGTTGGGCATCCGAATATAGTTTGCGTACCTCTACGTGAATGTACTTTTCGATGTTCTGTAAAAATTCAAATACACCTTGCGTATCTTCAAAAAATTGTGGATATAAGTGCGCAAAGCGACCAAAAAGATGGTGACCAAAGGTATAGACCAAATCCACAATGGGGATACCCGATACGTTGCTTAAATTGGTGACAAGCTCCAAAACTTCTTTGTAGTCATATGTACCCAAACTTGTGTAAACACCACCCGATGGGAGATCGGACTCTTCCAATACCTGATCCACAATCTCCATCGGGAATTTATCCTCGACCATTTCCATCAGTTCGGTGAAAATTACACCCTTCATTAAAAAAAACTCCTTGATTAAACGTTGCAGGTTGCAGGTTGCAAGTGGCAGAGTTGAAGAGTTGAAAGGTTGAAGAGTTGAAAAAAAATTCACTAATCACTAATCACTCTTCACTAATCACTCTTCAATACTTCAAGTCGATAGCTGTAGAGTAGCACGGCGATAAATGGAATCATGGCTAGTATACTGCCCATGATCATGACGGCGATGATACCACCTTGAGCAAACGCTACCCCTGTGCTTGCGCTGGCGACGCCTGCTGCTAGGGCAATCAGCGTTTCGCTGGCTCCCTGAATGCGGCCACGTTCGTTGGGTTCTAATGTTCTGGATAGCAAGGTTGAGCCAGCGATAAAACAGAAATTCCAGCCAAGCCCCAGCAGAAACATCGATATGTGCATCATGTAATACTCCGCAAAGAGCGGTGTTACAATGGCCGCTAGTATCAAAATCAATGAGCCAAACACAATCATACGCATTGTGCCAAGACGATCCACAAGCCACCCCGTGATGCTGGCAAGACCAAACATACCGATGGTATGCGCCATGATCATCGTCGAAATCGGGCCTGCGCCGTGACCGTGATGGTCCATGTGAACAGGGGCAATGACCATAAGTAGGTTCATGGTCAACTGCCCCATTGTCATCGCCGTCATGGCAACGAGCACACGGGGCTTGGCAAAAATAGTCCAGACCGACCTACCATACTCAGACGTTTTTTCTGGCTGTTTAGATTCTGACTGTTTAGATTCTTGCTGTTTAGATTTTTGTTGAGCAGCATCGAGTATTTGGCTCACCTGTAGTGGGTCGGGGCGTAGCATAAAAAAGGTGATAAGCACAGATACAAATGTCATCACAGCGGCAATCAAATAGGGACCTGTCTCCTTGACCAATCCATACATGGCTGCGAACTCTGTCGATGGGGCAACCAATAGCGGACCCCCCACTGCACCAATTGTACCCGCAAAGACAATCCAACCGATCACCTTGGCACGGTTGGATGGCTCCTGAACTTCAGCAGCAGTGAACCTTGCTTGCTCGCTCACACCACGTCCCATCCCCGTGAGAAAGATGGCTACACAGAATCCAATAAATGATTCGCCCCCAATTGCCACGGCAATGCCAATGCTGCCAATAACAGCCAGCAGATAGCCTAGTGTCAATCCAAGCCGTCTCCCAACGCGGTCCATTAACCAGCCAATGGGATAGCCCGCAGCCGCACGACCAATCATGAGGATGGTGGGGCCAGCCCCCGTAAGGTTGGGGTTGCCTGAAAGCTGGCCGGATAGGATAGACAAAAATACAAATGATGCGATTTGGGATGCGCTATAAAGGCTTTGGGCTGTAAACAGAGACCAGGTAATACGGCGGCGTATCTCTGGAAGTGCGTTCAAAACCGAATCATGAAAAGAGCTTGATGATTGGCCGTTGTGTTGGTTCATGTCATTGGTTTTCTTTCTCGTTTAGAAAAAGTAGCATGGGCATCCTTGCCCGTTGCAAAATTCGGGCTGTCGCCGCAAAATTCGGGCTGTTGCCCAACACGGGCAAGGATGCCCATGCTACTTTTCCACGTTATGGATTGGCTTGATAGTCAGTACACCATTGTACCATGGCCGCGTGCCACGATGCTTCCAACTCGACAACGGAAACGCCTGCAATCTGTTCAAATTCATCCACACGATACGTCTGGTTGCGCATCGTCTCATAGATACGCCGCGCCATCTCTTGGTGTTCTGTCATGATATAATGGACAAATGCCCATCCATAATCATAATCGAAAATGCCCTGTTCGTCATATCCAGAACGACGGTGAAGTAAATCATTCAGGCTTCGGTAGGAGGATGAGGCACAGATCGTGTTGAGCCTTGTGTCGGGTAACGGATGTTCATACTGTTCATTGGCGTTTACAACCGTAAAGCCAATAAACTCGGCCAACCCTTCATCCGCCCAGCCCAGTGGCTCTGTATGATAACCAGCGTCAGTCCACAATCCTGGATAGATGTAGCGGCCTTGCAGATAATGGGAGAATTCATGGGCGATCAGATGCTCTAATGTCAGCGTACTCTCGGCTTCGGTGCGATCATAGGTAAAAAGCGTGGCATCTCGTTCGATATAAAGTCCACCAGCATGGGAGCCATAGCCGACGAAGGCATCCATATAGGCTTGATAGACACCGCGCTCGGCAAAGATGAGTAGATACATGGCATCGGTCGGGTCACCCGTCACGGGTGTCGTGAAGGTATCGCCCATGACATCAAAGAAAACGGCCTGTGTGTCTTGCATCAGCGTGATAAATTGGGGCAACTCCTCTGGCGCAAGCCCAGACGCGATGTTCATAAAGTCTTCATTCACACTGTTGTTAAGATGGGTTTCAACAAAGGCCAACCGCAACTGTTCGTGATAATCACTTCCTTCAAAGTGATCGCGCGCCTGTGCGATGGCGGCCTGTGCAATCAGTTCTGTTTCCTCATCCCAACGGTCACGAACCGCAAAAATTAACGAGCCGTACTGTTTCTGGTCTACTTGGCTCTCGCGTACATAGCGAATCGTATACGCTGCCTGTGCCCGCACCCAGACATCATCAGTCCATAACATCACGTGAAGATAGTCGATATCGGACTGGACAAGCGTTGTTTTGGCGTCAAAAAGCCGTGAAATGGCGGCAATGGTACGCCAACGCAGATTTGTCCCAAAGACACTATCCTTGCTGATGCGTTCCAAGTCGGGCTGGGCGTCAAAGGCTGGATAATAGAATGAATCAAGCAGCCACACCACATCCTGCAAAACGTTGATATCGGTATCATGGTGCAATCTCGTCATAAGCATCTGCACAATCTCTTGCGCAAATACCACCGTCACCAACTCATTGGCACTAGGCGGATTGTCTGGTGCGTTGTCTGTCGTGTCCTGTGTTTGGAAGGACGGTTCGCTTGCCATGCGACCAAGCACGCGTAGGGCATTACGACGTGACCATGAGTCTTCATGACTTTCGGCCATCGTAATCAACTCCGCGGTTGTTGGTGCATCAACAATCGGGACCATCGCCGCCACAATGCGCTCGGTACAGTCATAATCGGCATAGGGGAGGCTCGCCAGCAGAACCGAATTCATATCCACTTGTGGATGGTTTGTGTCAGGGCATTGATAGAACCCCCCAATTGGTAGTTGTGACAAAATGTAGGTATCCCAATCGCCACAACGGAAGCCACCTTGACAGGCCGCAACCGCCACAGGCATCTCCTCTAACAGCCGTTCAACCGTTGTTGCGCCAAAACGGAATTCGCCCAGACGTAGCCGTTCAAAGACAACGTCCCAGAGCGGGTCGGTGGCAGTGGGGTGGGCAATCAACTCAAAAAAGGCATCAAGATGGTCGGCGGGGCGATTTAACACAAAATCAACAAACGTAACTGTACAGTCGGCATTGCCTGTGACAATTTCAACCTGCTGGTCGGTCTTACTGGCAGACGCAGTGGCGGTTAGCGCGTTGACGCACTCTTCTGGTCCACGTGCGGAGAAGGGCAGGGTATCCATCACGATGGGTAAAAATGTTTGATAGACTGGTGGCTGAAGAATAATTGGCAAATAGACGCGTTGCTCGGCAGCCATGTCAAGGGGTGGTTCTGTTGGTGGGATAAGCTCTGCCTCGGCTGGCTCTAACCCCTGCGCTTCTATTTCGACGACCTGGGTGCGAATCAACGGGAAGAATGTGGTGTAGGTGGCGTCGCTGTTTACCGTTGGCTCTTCGCTTTGAGCAAGAGCCGCTTGCAGGTTTGGTTTGAGGGCTGCAATAAGCAGGCTGCTGGCGACAACGAGAATCAATACCGCTATGCCTTGGCGCAGCAATGACTGGTGGGTAATCAACAGGTTTTTTTGGATGTTTTGAAGTGGTAATTTCATAAATTTAACACAATTCTGTATGAGTGCAATGCAGAAAAGAGCAATATACGATGATACGTCTATGATATTCGTCTGCAAGCAACTCCCAGAAAATCTTCCTTTTTCAATTATATCATAAACAACTCAATAGTTGATAGCATAAAGAGCATTCATCATTTTGGCATCCGCTATTCGTCGTAGTTTTGTTTCCATCCTATCTATATACTGTTCAATAATGTGTAAGGTTACAAAGTGAGCGTCCCAAAAGTGTGCTGAACCGTCTATAGAATGAAAGACGGCGATTTAAGTGGCTAGGATACTGCTTGCAGATGAAATGAAGGAGGGTAGAATCGTATAAGGCCATTCCACAGAAATAATTACCCGCATTCGAGAATGCTCATTCCGCGGGTAATTATTTCTATGGATTTAGCCTAAAATGAAGCCAACTACCACCCTGAGTGCCAACCAACTCTCAGCACTTTTGCTCTCGCTGTGTTGGTCAACTTGGTGGCTGGTGTCTTTCTCATGCGTGTCGATGCCAACAGCTATTGGACGGAGGTCTTTGCTGCTGTCGGTGTGCTGATTGGGATGGCGTCAAGAGGATGGCGTCAGGGGTAATGGCGGTGATAGTTACATGCCCCAATGTTTGTCCGCAAAATCCATATACTGCCCCCAATCATAGGCCGTGATGTCGTGACCGCCTGTGCGGATGTGGTAGCCAATGTGACCGTGTATGGGTTGGTTGAGCGATGGCGTCGGTGTGTCTTCAATGACATCATAGTTACGATGAGGCGATCCTTCAAGGCCACTGGTCCCCAGCAAGCGATACACGGGGTCGGCGTGACAAGTACCCAGATATTCGCCACGTGGATCGGCCCAAGCGTCTTCCTCTGCGCTAGCAACATAGAGTGGGCGTGGGGCAATCAGTGCAAGCAGCATGTGCTGATCGACGGACAATTGTGCCTCATTGCCATTGTACTGGCGAAAGTTGGGGCAAAACCAGTGTGGGAAGCGTGTGTTGATGGCGGCAACGGTTTCACCAAAGGCCCGCCGTGATAACGCCGCACCACCACAGCCAGAGTTGTTGGAGACGACAAGGGCGAAGCGTTCATCCTGTGCCCCCGCCCATAGTGCTGTCTTCCCAAGACGTGAATGGCCGACCACGGCCACATGCTGCTCGTCTATTTCTGGATCGTTTTCAAAATAGTCGAGTACACGACTCAACCCCCACGCCCATGCACCAATCGCCCCCCATTCGTTCTGCGCTGGCCGTGTTTGCCCTTTGTCATAGAACAGAGGATGTATGCCATTTTGGAAATCATCATAATCTGGGTCCAAATCGCCACAATAAACCGTTGCGACACCATAACCGCGCCCCACAATCTGCTCGACAGGCCAACGACTGGCTGCAGAACCACGTGTGTCCTCGCTCGGTTGGTTGTTGTGGATACCCAAATCATCATTATTGCGTACCCACTGTGTGGTAATCGGAATGTCGGTGTCAGGCTGTGTGGTATGGTTGCCATTAAAGTTTAACCCCAAAAAGACAGGCACAGTGTTATGCGCAACGTGATCTAGTGGCAAATACAACAGCAAATCTAGTTTTATGTTTGCATCCGCGGATTCGCCCTCAGAAAAGTAGAGCGTAACCAATTTTCGGCGCGTGTTTCGATGTGCATCATCCACAACCGAGTGGATCACTGTACGCATATCCAACGTTGTTGATGGTGTCTTCCCATAGACGTCCTCCTCAAATAAGGTCAGAATTTCGGCTCGACGTTGCTCCGTCCACATCGTGGCATCTGTAACAGGTGTGCCATCTACCATTTGTAATGGGTTCGGAAGTGTGTACTCAGGGACATCTGCCTCCACATAGTTGGTCTGTAACGCTTGTGTGTTTAACATACTATCTCCTAATCTGGTTCCATGAATGGTTGGATATACTGAGGAATGATTTCAGTCAGGCCAAACGAACTATCTAATTTTGCAAATTTTTGATTTGCGCTTATAATAGACATCCGCATGAGTCAATGTATATGAAAATAAACAGTCATAAACTATCTATTTTATATCAATTCAGCATCTAAAACTTACCTACACAAATAAAATACTATTCATTTATATCAAAAAAACATTGCGCATACATCGCTTATCATGGCTATACTTATTCAACAAAATCAACATACTAAAAAACACTTAATACGGTCACTGATTGTATTGGTTGTGATATTTTGTCTTAATGGGTGTAATTCGGTTCTGTCATTCCTGCCTTCAACAGAACAGGTAGACGAATCAAGATTATACACAAACCCACCCATTGTGGAAAGTATCACAATTGTGAACATTGAAGAAGGCACTTCGCACACAGTTGATATCCCACAAGCTGTCGCCAACAAAACCAATGTTGCATTTATTTACTCAGAACCTGTTGATCCCGCCTATAGCTGGACTTACTCGCAGGAGTTAGGGCGACAATATGTCCAACGCGAAGGGGAGAATGTTCAAACCGCGTTTATTCCAGACGTACCCGATACAGACGAGTCAATTCCTGTCATTGAGGCGGTAGCTAAAGAAGGATACGATGTGATCATCACAACCGAGTTGGGGATGATGAATGCCACAGCCACTGTTGCTTCAGAATTCCCTGACACGGTCTTCATCAATAACTCTGGGTTCAAGACCGCCGAGCCAAACATGGGGACAATTTTTGGGGCCATGGAAGAGGCCGAATATCTTGCGGGGATGGTGGCCGGTGCGCGAGCCTCATTAGGGGCAGCAAGACGTGTTGGGTTGATCGCCCAGTTCCCTTGGTCCGAGACCATCCGGCATATCAATGCGGTGGTGCTTGGCATGAAGCGGACATGTCCAGATTGCGTCGCTGACATTGGCTGGACATTTAGCTGGGAAGAGGAGGACGAAATCGCAGTCGCACATGACTTGATGGACAATGGGGCCAGTGTCATCGTCAACAACAGTGGCTCACGCGGTCCGGTGGAGGCTGTTGCACAGCGAGGGTTGTCCATTATTCTGAGCGATTCGACGCAGGCTTGTGAGGGGATTGAAGAGTTCTGTTTGGGGATCACCTACTGGCGTTGGGGACCTGCGTATCTGGATATTGTGCAAGCGGTGCAAGCAGACACCTGGACGCCGACACACGTGTATCCATCTCTTGCCGATGGGATTGTGGGCTTTTATGGGTTTATGGATGACCAAGACCCGTTACCGACCACGCCTAGAACGGTAATCCCAGAGGTTGCTGCGGTTTTGGCGCAAATGCAGCGAGGTGAATTTACACGATTTGATATATTTCGTGGACCGATCAAAAATAATCAAGGTGAGTTGGTGATCCCTGATGTCACACCCACACAGTCAGACTTAGAGGGCTTGACGGCTGAGTACATCGCAGAGCTCGGTGTGACGAACCGCGAGCCATGTACCTATTGTATGGACTTTTTGGTGGAAGGATTTGTCCCAGATGCATTTATCCCCAAATCCGCCGAAGAGATGACCATGCGCACCGAAGCAGGCGAATCGTTGACGGCAAGTCAAGAGCAAGTGATTGAGCTATGGACCGCTGATAGCAATGAAGAGAGTATTGCGATTTATGAAGAGGTTGCCCTGCGTTATATGCAAGAAAACCCTTCCGTCAAAATTGTGATTGAACCCGTTGCCACAGCCGACTTTTTTGACCGACTCGAACTGGCAATTGCGCTAGATGAGATGCCTGATATTGTCCGTGTTGGGGTTGAGCGTATCCCCGTCCTTAGTGCTGGGGGGCTGCTTGACCAGTCGGCCTCTGAAAATGTCATCGACATGATTGGTGCAGACGATTTCCATGAACGTACATTGGAAATGGTGACGGACAGTGCCTCGTTCTTCTATGCGGCCATCCCGTTTGATGGGTGGGTGCAGGCGATGTGGTATCGAAAGGATATCTTTGAAGAACTAAATTTAGCACCACCGGATACATGGGAGGCCATTCAAGAGGCCAACCAACAACTGGCAACATCAGACAAAGTGACCTACGGCCTGACATTGGCAACAGACCCAGAACGCGGCTATACACATCAGGTCTTTGAGCAAATGGCAATTTCGGCAGGTGCGTATCCATTTGATGGTGATGGGCATGTCACCATGAATACGCCCGAGATGATCGAGACACTGAGGTGGTATGCGAGTTTGCAGGATTATGCCGTGCCTGGCCCCCAACATGCGCATGGCGCGCGTGAATTCTATGCGCAAGATCAGACGGGTATGTTCATTTACACAACCGCAATTATAGCTGATTTGGCTGGTGCCACTACCCTTGGCAATAATAGTAAGCTGAAAATTACGGTGGAAGATTTGGCGAGTAAGACGGGGTTTGTCCCACGAATCTTAGGGCCAGCGGGTCCCGTTACCTATGGGCGTTTGATGGTTTTGGGTATCTTGACCGACGCTGATCCCGCCACGCAAGATGTGGTCCGCCATTTTATGACAGATGGCTATGAAGATATTATTGCCATTGAGCCGACGAAAAAGATTCCAGCCAGAAAAAGTTTTTTTGCAAAGTGGCGTAACGCAAGCGACTATTTTCAAGATTATGACGATGCTATTCTGGAAACCATTGCCAACAGCTATTCGACCATGAATCGCTGGTTTCTTCGTCCTGGTTATGGGACACTAGAGCAGACGGTGATTGGCGATTTGGAGAGCCAATTGGTGATCCCAAAGATACTCTATCAACTGGTGGTTGAGCGTGTACTCACCCCTGAAGAGGCGGCAGAACAATTACAAAGCGAAACAGAAGTCCTGCTGGCGATACGGATTGAGGAACAGTAGATGAAAAATTTGAAAAATCGCATCGCCTTTTTTGTCCTGCTGCTCTTGTTTCTGCTGAGTGCCAGTTTGACAGGATACCTTTATCAGCGTTATCAAGACGCAAGCACAGAACGTTCCGCTGAATCTTTTGAGCTTGCTAGGGTGAGTGCCATCCAAGTTGCCAGCCGTGTCAACGAGGAATTAGCGTTGGTGAAGTCTTTGGGTGACAAGCTCGCCCAAGATGTAAGCAGCGGCGCATTGCCCCCCTATCAGCTAGCTCGCCGTGTGCGTACGTCGATGGAGTCTCACCCCGTTGTATTAGGGATGGGTATGGCCTATGAGCGCGGTAAATATCTGTCGCGACGTGAACTCTATGCGCCTTTCTTTGTGCGCCGTAACGACGACTCTATTGTGCAGTTTCAGGTCGAAGATAGTTATGACTATACAGACCCCACCATCACTGAATCGTCATGGTATTTTGACTCACTCAAAAAAGATAGTGGATTTTGGACCGAGCCTTTCCTCAGCACGATTTTGGATGATCAGTGGATGGTTGAATACCGTGTCCCTGTCTATCGTGAAACCGCCAATGGACGTGAAACGCTGGGCTTGGTGTACACAACACTGGCAATCGACGCCATTGTCGAATTTTTGAATTCAATTGATGCGGGTGAGGAGGGGTTTACCTATCTAGTTTCGGATCAGGGCAACTATATTGTCCACCCTCGGCATGACTTTGCCCGTCGCTCCATCTTTGATAAGGCCGCTGAACTTGAAGCCATTGATCCAGAGAATAATGGGTTACAGGCAGATAATCTGCGCGCTATCGGACAACGGATTCTCAATGGTGAACGTTTTCATGTAGATAGTGTGGACCCCGCAACAGGACAGGATGTCTGGACCTTCCACCGCCCAATTTTGCTCAACGGCTGGTCGATTGGCGTTGTTTTTGATAAGTTTATTGGGCAAGAGCGTCCGCATATTTTTGTCCGTGATCTCATATTTTTGGCACTTTCCCTGATCCTGACAATAACGTTGTTGATGTCCCTAATTTTCCGCGTACATCAAGGCCAGCTATGGAGCCTTTGGGGAATTTCCGCCGTCTATGGGGTACTCACATTGCTTTGCATCGCCTTTATCTGGTATCTGGAGGCGACCTATCCACCCAGAGATACCAGCCAGATTGTGTTGGTCAATCAAACCGTGTTAGCCGATCAGCTTGAAACGATTGATCATGCGTTCAGCGAAAATCTCGAAGACCCACCCGTCCGTGTGCCGACAGGCGTCATCATTGAAACAATTTCATTTGTTGGGGGTGATAATGCCATCACGGGCTATATTTGGCAAAAGTATCCATTAGACCTGCCGGAAGATGTGCAGAAAGGCTTTCGGTTTACCGATATCGTAGACGGCGCCATCGGTCATGTTGAAGAGATTTACCGCGTTGTTGAAAAAGGCCATGAATTGATCGGCTGGTCCTTCCGCACGACCCTGCGCCAAGAGCCAAGCGTGGATAAATACCCGCTGGATGAAGCCACTGTGCAGATGCAAATTTGGCCGAAATCATTGGACAATCGCGTGATATTGATTCCCGATCTGGATAGCTATGAGTTTATGATGCCCAGTCAGACACCAGGGTTGGTGGATGTATTGGTGCTTGAAAATTGGAAAAAAGTACGCTCTTATTTTAGCTACCGATATGATATATATAACGCCAATTTTGGCAGTGATCGTAGTATTGTTCGTAACTACACACCGGACCTATATTTTAACGTCATTCTCAATCGCGTGTTGCTGTCCCCACTCATTGCCTACGGTGTAACCGTACTGATTGTCCTCTCGCTGATGTTTGCCATTTTGATCATTCGTGTGGGTAGCTCCTTTGAAGTGTTAGGCTATGCTGCCTCGCTATTTTTTGTCATTGCGGTTTCACAAGTAGGACTACGCGGTGAGCTAGATGCTTCAGGCGTTGTCTATCTTGAGTATGGCTATATTCTGCTCTATGTCATCATCCTCATTGTCTCTGTCAATTCCATCCTCTACTATTCGGAGACACCACTTTGGTTTATCCGCTATCGAGACAACTTAATTCCCAAACTGCTCTATTGGCCGATTGCGGCATCTATGATGTTGGGCATCACCGTTGCCACATTTTTGCCAACACCCCAGCTTATACCCTCCCCACCAGTATCTGTACCATCACAAACCGCTTCTCAACAAACATCCACGCGTAATAATAACAACGACTCAGCGGACCCTGTTGCTGACTCAACGGCTCCCGCTGACACCGAGATTGCATCGACAGAGGCACTGCCGGATGAGGTCACTGGTACAGGGACAGATGCTGTCACAACGACAGTCGCCTTGACCTCACCAGAAGCACTGGAGGGTGTTGCCCCGACCAGCCCACTGACGTTCACCGCACTGATCACAGACCCGCTTGCAGTCATCAATGAAACAATCAGCGATAGTCTCAACGCGACAGGGACTGTCTCTGGAACAGCACCCATCATTGTGGGGCTGCTCAACTCCGAAACAGGCTCAATGGCGGTGAGTGAAGTGCCTGTACGAAACGCCCTACTCTTGGCAATCGCCGAAATCAACCAAGCTGGTGGTGTGATGGGACAGCGCATCATCCCTGTGCTCGAAGATGGGGCCAGCGATTGGCCGACTTTTGCAGACAAAGCGCGTAAGCTGTTGACCGAGGATGAAGCTGCTGTGGTCTTTGGTGGATGGACCAGTGCCAGCCGTAAAGAGATGCTACCCGTCTTTGAAGAATTGAATGGGTTGCTCTTCTACCCTGTGCAATATGAAGGACTAGAAAGCTCGCCCAATATTTTCTATTTTGGTGCCGAGCCAACCCAGCAAATCCTGCCCGCCATTGACTATCTGTTGGCGCGAGAGTATGCCAATATTTACCTCATTGGGTCCGATTATGTCTTCCCACGCACAGCCAACGCCATTGTCAAAGCACAGCTTGAAGCGGCGGGGGCGAGTGTTGCTGGTGAGTGGTATATCCCGCTGGGTGGTGATGACTTTAGCGATGTGCTCAAGGATATTGTAACGAATAAACCGGATGCCATCTTTAACACCTTAAATGGCGACAGCAACATCGCATTTTTCTCGCTGCTCAACACCATCGGCTATACGTCCAAAGACCTGCCCGTGATGTCTGTGAGCATTGCCGAACCAGAAATCAACACCATTGGGCGCGAAAATATGGCGGGCCATTTCACCGCGTGGAACTACTTCCAAACACTGGAATCGCCTGAAAATGCGCGCTTTGTTGCCGCCTATAAGACAGCCTATGGCGAGGATGTGGTAACATCTGACCCCGTTGAAGCGGCCTACACCAGCGTCTATCTATGGAAAAACATGGTCGAGGCGGCGGGTAGCACCGATGTTGATATCATTCGTCAAACCATCCAAACCAGAACGGTCGAATATCAAGCACCGAGTGGGTTAATCAGCGTTGACACGCAGAGCCAACATATGTATAAAACGGCACGTATTGGGGTTGTGCGCGAAGATGGACTGGTTGACGAAGTGTGGCACTCGGATGGCCCTGTTGCCCCGGATCCGTTCCTGCAGGCGTATGAATGGGCCGAAGGGCTGGCCGATGAAATTTTGGGTGAGCTAGCTGCACAGGAGGCTGCGCAGGAGGAGGATATCTATGCCGATATACTCCGCATTGCCATTGCTGATTATATCCCTGGTCTCACCGATGTATGGCTGAATGAAGAGATACTCCCTCTGTTCAAAGAAGAATATCCAGACTTTACCGTCGAGGTGGAAACCATCTTCTGGGGCGATTTAGAGGAACAGGTTTCTATGTATATCGCTGAAGGGGTGGGTCCAGACATCATCAACATGACACCACAAATGATGCAAGCCTATCAAACAAACTTGACACCATTGGATACTGCATTTAACGATTGGGATGGTCTATCGAGCCTGATCACGACCACGCTTACGGACATGATCTGGGATGATGCATTGCATGGCCTCCCTTGGCGCACCATGCCGCTCGCAACATTCTGCCGCACAGACTTGTTGCAAGAAGTAGGGATTGACACAGCACCCACGACCTTCGCTGAGATGATTGCCATGAGTGGTCCGGCCACAAAAATCCGGAATAATGCCTTAGCACAACAGGCATTTATGGCAGAAGAGCAGCTTGATAACACGCTCGAATTTTTAACGTTGTTACATACGGTCGGTGGCTTCTCTGATGATCGATCCGGTCCACCAATGCCTATACTCGACTCACCAGCGTCAGAAGCTGTTTTGAACTACATGTATGCACGACGACGGGCCATTTTGCCAGCCGATGCCATTGGTCCATTGCCGGATAAAACGGACTCACGTTTGGCGACAGGGGAAGCGGTTTGCTATTGGGGACAGCTTGGGGATGCACCACCGCTTGATGCAACCAACCTGTGGGGTACAATTTCACTGTCACCAAGCGTGATTCAGGATGATAACCCTGAAAGTCATCCGCTTGTGCCAATTCGCATCCGGTCATTGGTGGTGCCAACCTATACAACGCATTTGGAACAAGCAACTGCATTCTTACGTATCTTGGGTGAAGCAGAGGCACTCAATACCTATAATGCCAGCTTTGGCTCTGTCCCCCCCCGTCAAGATGCGTGGTTTGGGTTTATGGAAGACCCTGTGATGCAGGAATTGGGTGACTTGATGATTGCTTATGGACACAGTTTTGGTGATGTTCGTAGCCTACGCACCTTCCAGACCATTCTGAAGACAGAGATGGATGCCTATTTCACCGATCAGCAGGATGTGCAAACCACCATGACCAATATGCAGAAACGATATGATCAGGTGTTGCTCGATAGTATGACTCATGAGTAAAATGAAGTGGAAATAGAGTTATGTTTTAAGGTCTGCTAGATTTGAGTAATCTAGTAATTTCAATAGATTCAAGGAGAAAACCATGTCATTACCATCACGGGAGCAAGCCTATGCGCTGCTCTGCGAGTGGGTTGAATCGGAAAGTTTGCGCCGCCATATGTTGGCCGTCGAAGCAGCCATGCGCGCTTATGCCCGTCACTATGAAGAAGATGAAGACCTCTGGGGCTTAACCGGAATGTTGCACGATTTGGATTATGAACGCTATCCAGACATGGCCGACGAAGAAAATGGACATCCGAGAGCATCATTGCGTCTCTTTGCCGAGCAGGATTACCCGCAAGCACTTATCCACGCTGTGCAAGGACATGCCCCCTATCTGGGCATCCCTCGCGAAACGCTGTTGGACAAAGCACTCGTTGCCTGTGATGAATTAACGGGCTTGATTCAAGCGTGTGCCTATGTGCGCCCTGACCGTGACCTGCGCAAAGTCAAGCTGTCATCGGTGAAGAAAAAATGGAAGAACAAGAAGTTTACCGAGGCCATCAACCGCCCTGAAAACTTAGCCTATATTGAGGAACTGGGCGTCCCCTTTGATGAGCATGTCCAGCGTGTGTTGGAAGCCATGCAGGGCATTGCCGAAGAGCTTGGGGTTGCTGGAGAAGCGTAATCGGTATTCGGTGAGTCAGTATTCGGTGAGTCGGTATTCGGTGGGTCGGTATTCGGTGGGTCGGTATTCGGTGAGTCAGTATTCGGTGAGTCAGTATTCGGTGAGTCAGAGGGTTCCCCTGTAGTCAATGGGAGTAAACCGACCTACCGACCTACCGACCTACCGACCTACCGACCTACCGACCCACTGACCTACCGACCCACCGACCTACTGATTACCGAAACCCCTGCCACCAATCTTTCCGTGAACGTGGATCCATAAACGCACCCGTGTCACGGATGACCACTTTTACAGGTTGCCCCGTTGTATAGCCAATCAACTCACTATACCGCAAGGCTGGCAGCTCACCACGCCCAGCATTGTTGAGTGACTCGTAGAAGTGACGCAATTGCACATCAACATGCATGTCTTCGATGTGAACCACATAACCAATGGCAACCGTATCTTCGCGTGTATAGGCAATGGTGATCCGCGATGCATCCGCATAAAGAACCATCGCTTTGTAGTCACCAGCATAAATTTCAGGGTGCCGCGTCGGAATCGACAACGGTGTGCCTGCTGGCAGAGCAAACCCCATCATCGTGACCGCAGGGACGGCAATCGGCTGTGTGCGACATCCATACAGACCATCTGGACAACCCCAATCCCAGTCATACACTTGATGCACACTGGCAATGGTGGGGATCGCTGCGGTGATGTTGGCGCGTACAAACAGCCCCATAATCTGTGGGGCATCACTATCTGTGGGTCCATTGATATCGACCAACGTCAGCGAGTCAATGGTATTGGTATAGCCACGCACAGCCAGATTAATATCTGGATGCTCTGCCGCCGGGCGGTCTGTCGGATTACCAAGAACGGGAATTGAGGTGTAGCGATGTGTGGGAGATGGGGCAGCATTGTTCAACACCAGCGAAAGATAGAGTTGATTCTCTGGGATGGTTTTGTTCTGCGGGATGACTGGATTCGTTGGTGTTGTGCCAGGAGGTGGCGTTGTACTGGGCGGTGGCGTTGTACCGGGCGGAGGTGTTGTCTGGTTGGATGATGAAACCTGCTGGGCATAGGCATGTTGAAGGCGATACCCCAGACTCAATAGTAGAATGATCACAAACAAGCCAACCCATAAAAAGTGTCGGCTTGTTTGTGTTTTCAATGTGTCGGTCATCGACAATGTGTTGGTCATCGACAATGTGTTTGTCACCGACAATGTGTTTGTCACCGACAACACTCTATTGAACTGTGACGGCTGTACCACTGGCTGTCACCATCAACATGCTATTTTCTGCGCCGACCGTTGAATAATCGAGGTCTACACCCACAACAGCATTGGCACCTAAACGTTTAGCCTTATCTTCCATCTCTCTGAGTACAATGTCCTGTGCACGACGGAGTTTGCTTTCATAGGCTCCCGCACGACCACCGACAATGTCGCGTACACCCGCCAACATATCACGAAAAATATTGGCACCCAAAATGGCCTCGCCATTGACGATGCCATGATACTGTACAATCTGATGTCCCTCGATATTATGTGTTGTTGTTACAACCATAGAAGTCTTCCTTTCTTTTTTAATTAATCGAATTAGGAAAGTAGAAACCAGTATCACAGATTGATTATCTGTGACGCAGGTAGCCAACCTGC
>JBCCFC010000123.1:0-16573 GCA_039029935.1 Chloroflexota bacterium | reverse complement strand
GTTGTTCTAAAGTAATCTGTGGGTCAGTAATCTGTGGGTCAGTACTCGGTAGACCCGTAATCAGTACACATGGACAGTAAAACAGGTTGCCAACCTGTACCATAGAATCGTCAAAGAGGCTGCGTTTCATCTTGAAGCGCAGCCTCTTTCTTTTTAGTGCATAGGAAAAGCTAGTCAGCTTGTCAGCTTGTCAGTCAGTCAGCCAGTCAGTGTGCTGAAATGCTGAAATGCTGAAGTGCTGAAAACTTTTTTAATAAGGAACCATCATGATCGATATCCAAACATTTTATGACGAGCATCCCATCAACGAAGCTGAAATTCTGAGCAAACTTCAAGAGGCAGGGAAATCGCTGGATACGCTCACCCCTGCCGACCTCTATCCCTATGACCAAGACCATTATGGCGGACTGGCAGCAAATGATGCGCTTGCCACGGCATTACAACTCTCAGACAAAGACCATGTGATTGACCTCTGTTCGGGCATGGGTGGTCCCGCACGTTACTTGGCAGCACACTACGGTTGTCGTGTGCATGGCGTAGACCTCAACCAATCGCGTGTCAATGGGGCGACGCGACTGACCGGGCGCGTGGGGTTAGCAGAACAAGTCACCTTTTCGCAGGGAGATGTCACCAAGCTTGAGATGCCTGGCCGATTTGATGCGGTCATCAGCCAAGAAGCATTTCTCCACATTCCCAACAAAGAGAAGCTCCTTGCCGTCTGTTTTGCTATGTTACGTCATGGCGGTCGTCTTGGATTCACCGACTGGACAGCCGCATCAACGCTGACCACAATGCATCGTCAACGCTTTGCCACCACCTTTGCCGCCGAACGCATCCTCAGTATAGACGAGTACCATGCGCTGCTGGCTGATACAGGCTTTGTCGATATCCAGACCGACGATTTATCTGCACAGTGGCGAGAGATTCTGCATGGCCGACTGGAGATGTTCCGCTCACTGGAATCCGAAACCGTGCGTCGTTTTGGGCAAGTGCGCCACGACACCTACATCACCAACTATGAGTTTTTTGTTGAGCGCATTGATGCAGGGGATTTGGGTGGGGTACGTGTGATTGTGAAGCGACCATAGGATAGAAAAGGCCGACTTTTGCGAAAAGTCGGCCTTCTTTTTTCTGTCAATTAAAATTTGTGCCAAATTCGTTCGGGAATTTCGACAAAAATGGTGTTTATTTATGATGGAGATGATAGACCCTAAAGAATGACGCATCACCCTTACTTATTTCTGCCATAATTTAGCGGTATTATCATGATAGCACACCATACATTTGGTGTCACGAATTTTGCACCAATATCATTAAACATCTGGCATTGAATACGATTCATCTATCATTCAATGCATATCTGTCTAGTTTATTCAAAGGAGCCAACATGGACAACAAAAAACGAAATTGGTTAATGTGGGTACTGCCATCACCGGGCAACATCCTCTTTACATTGCTTCTCGTCAGCAGTGTCTATTGGGTGCAGAACAGCAGCGCGGTTACGCATGAAGCGTCAAGCCTGTCTACAACTTCGGCAGTCACAGAGAGCGTCACAGCGGAAATCACGACTGACACAACAACGACGATTTCTTATCAAGGCCATTTAGCCAATCTGGATGGGACACCCATCTCTGGCACACAGGCGATGAGCTTTAATCTGTATGCAGAAGAGAATGGCGGCGTCTCTCTGTGGGCAGAAAATCAGACTATCACGATCCAAGAGGGTCTGTTCGATGTGTTGCTGGGGTCGATAACGCCGCTGGCGCAAAGCGTGTTTACTGAGAATGACATCCTCTATCTGGGTATAACCATTGATACGGGAACGGAGATGAGTCCACGGGTGCGGCTGGGGCGAGTCTCTCATGCCGTTTATGCAGAAATTGCCCTGTCTGTGCCTGACGCAAGCATCACAGCAGACAAGCTGGCGTTGGGCAGTGTTACCACCGATACACTGGCGGCTGGGTCTGTTACGCAAGAAAAATTGGGTGCTGACATTCAGTTACCTGTAATCGAAAGTGGTGAGGTTGAGCGCAGTGCCAATAATGAAGGCTGGACCTTGCACGAAGGCTCAGGTCATCGTCGCTATACCGAAACCATTACTTTCACCAAAAGTTTTTTAGAAATGCCAAACATCGTAGTATCACTATCCCAGTTTAATTATAACGATGGCACAAGTGTTAAGCTTTTTGTCAAGGAGTATAACGTGACCACAACGGGTTTTGATCTTGTATTTGGCACATGGAGTGATACACAAGTGACAAGGGCTGAGGCACAGTGGATTGCCTATACGGCACCATAGTTATCCGCACAGAACTTGTTGGTTTTCGCTCAAATCACTTTCTTATTTGTGCAGTAAAACAGCTAGCAACTGTGTTACTGCACAAATTATTCGATTCTCGTTCTGAAAAGCCAATCACGAGGAATTCATGAAACAACGATATAGAAACTTTTGGCTTGTGATGGTATCTAGTTTGCTTACTGTCTTCTTGGCATCATCCGCAAGGGCACAAACAACCGAATATGTCATTATGTGGTATGCCTTTGGCAGTGGCGAATATGCACAATCCCCCAACCAACCCGATGCTGATGGGTACACGCTACACAGTTTGATGGGGGCATCAACGGCGAAAAATTCGCAAGATGGGCAATTTATGTTGAGCAGTGGCGTGGGTATCCGTGCGCGCCGTGCAACCACTACACCAACGCATACGCCAACATCAACACAATCACCAACCAATACACCCGCCCATACGCCAACACAGATGCCAACACAGATACCAACTAAGACGCCATCTATTACACCGTCTGCAACAGCGCAGCCGACGCATACACTGGCTCCAACGCATACGCTGGTGCCAACGCATACGCTGGTGCCAACGCATACGCCGACAGATACACCTGAGCCAACAGCAACGCATATGGCAACAGAAATACCGACTATGACAGAAACACCGACTGTGATACCGACCCCAACGACAACAAGTACGGCAACCAATGTTCCGTTGCTAACCATGACAGATACACCGACAAGCACACCCGTTGTGGTTGAGGCTCCCACCATTCTACCCACCACAACTATCACAGCTGATTTTGCCACGACATCTCTTGGGATAGAACCTGTCGAGGCAGAAGAAGCTGCGGAGACAAATAATAGCTTGTGGATATCTATTGCCAACTATGTATTACGCTGGTCTATCTTTGGCGGTGGGACAAACGCGCCAGCATCGAGTTCACCATCGGATGCGCCGCGTTATCAGTTGTATAGCGTGATGGGTGCGCCAAGTGCGGGTAGCATCGAGGATGGCAGATATCGGCTAAAAAGTGGGCTAGGCATGGTTCTGCCTGCGGCAACATCAACCCCTTTGCCGACGCTGACACCGACGCTGACACCAACGAATACATCAACAAATACGCCCATGCCAACTACAGTGACACCAACACTCACACCAACAGAAACACCCACCGCGTCACCTACTGTCACCAATACAAGCACGACAACAGCGACCGCGCACCTAACTGCGACGCCGACGTTGCCAGCGGCGACATCAACGCCGGCACCAACAATCACATTCACAGCAACCAGTTTGCCGACCAATACATCTGCGCCATCATCGCCTATCCCAACCCGACCACCCAGTGACGGGGCAGCAGATGCATATGAAACCGATAATCAATGTGAACTTGCAAGTCTCATCGCGGCCAATGGTATCCCCCAACAACATACGTTTCATGCCGTTTCGGACAAAGATTGGATTACATTTGTTGCTGACACTGCTGGCAGTTATCTGGTTGAAGTGTCCGTCCCCAATGGTTCACCAGCCAATATCGAGTTGGCTGATTTCACAGAATGTGCCGCTGATCCTGTTTTAGGGAAGGTGGGCGAGACGTTTGCGCCGGGTATTAAACTCACTGTTGTTGCGGATGCCAACCAGCGGTTTTATATCGGCGCACAGAATATCGACCCCAATATCTTTGGGGCTAATGTGCGCTATGAAATTTCGGTGCGCAAATTGGCGGAAGAGCAACCAACAGGGGCAGTTATTATCGTGGCCGGGCGGCTACATCCCAATGACGCCTTGCAGGATAATATTGACAAAACGGCACAGCGAGTCTATCAACTTTTTCAAAGCAAAGGAGTCGTTGCAGAGGATATTCTCTTCCTCTCAACCAACCCTGAACTTGTAGGACACGATAAACCAGCGACCGCCGACAATCTGCGTGACGGCATTGTGACATGGGCGCAAGAACGTGTTAGCGCAGACCAAGCCCTGACACTCTATCTGATTGATCATGGTGAGCGCGATGTCCTCTATTTGGATGAGGTCAACGAGGAAACGCTGAGACCAGCAGAGTTGGATACATGGCTCCATGAACTCGAATCTGCCATCCCCGAACTCAAAGTCAACGTGATTGTCGAAGCGTGCTATGCGGGCAGTTTTATCGAACCCGATCCCATTGGCGGTAGTATTAGCAGAACTGGCCGGCTAATCATCACCTCGACCAGCGCAGACTCCGACGCCTATGCCACCAACGACGGTATCCAGTTTTCGGATGCATTCGTCACCCACCTATACATGGACGACAACCTACCCACTGCGTTCAATCGCGCCAAAGAAACAACCAAGAGCAACTTCTCATTCCAAGAACCTTGGTTGGATGGCGACGGTGATGGCACACCCAACGAGGCCGATGATGTTTTTGTGGCCGCCGAGCGTGGGTTTGAGTACGCAGGCACATTCCCCGGTATCAGATGGCCGCCCTTCATCGCCCGCGTTGACGAACCAGCCAATATCATGGACCATCAGGGCACGTTCCATGTTGAAGTACGTGATAACCAAGGTGTCGAGGCGGTTTGGGGCATTGTCTACCCACCTGATTATTCACCACCCCCACATGACGGCAAACTCAACACCCATGCGGCATTGGACCGGATTGATTTTGCTCGAGACACCGAACTTGGTGATGACATGTATCAGGGTAGCTACGAAAGGTTTCGCCAAAAAGGTATCTATCGAATCGTGCTTCACGCAACCGATCAAGATGGGTTGTCTGCACAGCCAGTTGTGTTGACTGTTGGCGTGTATCAGACCTTCCTTCCATTGGTGACACGATGATCCCACCGATTGCAAATCGGCGTCGATAACAGGAAACAGGCTAAAGCCCTGTTGTAGGTGAACAAAAAATAATCAGAAAAATTCAGGAAGCACGCCCCCTGCGAATCAAGCCACATGGGGCGCGCTTCCTGAATTGTATCGAGTCAGGTGAGCCAGCTATCTTAATGAATCAATGAAATACTACTGAAATACGACAACGGATTGGGGGCAGGAACGGATTTTGGGTTGAGTGCGAAATCCGTTTCCTACCCAAATCCGCTGTAGTATGAACCTTTATCAACCACTACCAATCAACCATGCAAAACCAAAACAAGGAGCCAACAACCATGACAGCCATCAACACAAGCATACGCATCACCATCCTCACTACCATCTGCATCCTGTGGACCAGCACATCACATACTCTCGCCCCCTTCACCGCGACCGCGCAGAGCCAGACTTCACAGAGCCAATCAGCACAGACCGAGTTCGACTGCACGATAGTGAGTGAAATTCCACAGATTGAGTGTGAGGCATTGGTGGCGATTTATAATGGCACAGGAGGACCAAACTGGGTCAATAACACGGGTTGGTTACAGACAACAACGCCCTGTGGTTGGTTTAGGGTGACATGTAGTGATGGACGCGTGGCAGAGTTGGACCTTGATAATAATATTGGCAACAACCTTACAGGCGCATTACCCGCTGCCATTGGTGATTTTAGCAATTTGATACATCTTGACCTTAGCCCCAACCAGTTGAGCAGCATCCCCACCGAAATCGGTAACCTCTCCAATCTCGCGATACTTTCTTTACATTCCAACCAGTTGAGCAGCATCCCCACCGAAATCGGCAACCTCTCCAATCTCACTTACCTTTCTTTAGAGAACAACCAGTTGAGCAGCATCCCTACCGAAATCGGCAACCTCTCTAGTCTCACGAGACTTTATTTATCTTCCAACCAGTTGAGCAGCATCCCCACCGAAATCGGCAACCTCTCCAATCTGTCATCGCAAACAGACTTTGCCTACAACCGTCTGGTTATCACGGATGATACGCTAAACACATTTTTGGGTGAAAAAGACCCCAATTGGGCAAGTACGCAGACGGTTGCGCCTGCAAATGTAACCGCAACGGCTCTCTCTGACAGTGCTATTCAGTTAAGCTGGACACCCATCACCTTTCAGCGCAGAGGTGGCCATTACGAGATCAGCTATACCAGCGATGGCATCTATACCGTGGACGGCACAACCTTCACCAAGGGCGACGATGCCTATGTGGTTTCGGGCTTGGCGGTGGATACGACCTATCGCTTTCGTGTGCGCACCTATACACCAGCGCATGATGGGGAAAACAGTAGTTGGTCGGGGGATGACCAGCGGAATGAACTATGGAGTGCATATAGCAAGGTCGTCATAGCCCGAACGTTGCAGTCAACGCCAACACCTACACCAACTCATGCGCCTACGTTTACCCATATGCCAACGCGTACACCCACCAATACACCAACTCATACACCTACAGCGACTTTCACGTTTACGCCTCTGCCAACATCAACTCATACGCCAACGCATGTACCAACTCAAACCCCAACCACTACACCAACTTACACGCCGCTCCCTACTGCGACACTGACTCATACCCCAACTCATACGCCAATTCCAACCAATACGCCTACACCAATGCCAACACCGACAGCAACTTTAACGTTTACGCCTCCACCGACATTTACCTCTACACATACCAATACACCAACACGTACGCCAACAATGACACCATCGCCAACATTTACTCCCTCCCCCACGCCTACGCTTACATCAACGCCGCCCCCATCCGACCCCTACGAATCCGACAACCAATGCAACTTCGCCCGCCAAATCCAACCCAATGGCATTGCCCAAACGCACACCTTCCACGAAGTCGCCGACACAGATTGGATATTCTTCCAAGCACCTCACGATGGTGTCTACCAAATTCTTGTGGATATCCCCTACGGTTCACGCGCCGATGTCGATTTCACCTACTACACCCGCTGTAATAGTCAGGCCGCTGACCATTGGTTTGAGCCGTTCACGCCAGGGGCGCGTCTGGATGTCAACGCCACGGCTGGTCAGACTTTTTACATGGAGTTGATGAACTTTGATGCCAGTGTCGCTGGACCGGATATTGTCTATAATATCTCGGTGCATCCGTTGACCGAAGAACCAGCCACAGGCGCGCTCATCGTGGTGGCGGGACGGTTACGTGCGGCAGATAGCCTGCAGAATAACATCAATATGCTGGCACAGAATGTCTTTCGACTCTTTAATGGCAAAAATGTGGAGGCCGATGACATCAAGTTTCTGGCAACCAATTCCTCGCTGACGGGCTATGATGAACACGCCAATCTCAACAACTTGGAACATGCCATCACCGAGTGGGCGGTAGAGCGTGTCAGCCGTGAACAGGCGTTGACGCTCTATCTGGTCGATCATGGTCGTCCGGAAAAGCTCTATCTCGACACCGCTGGCAGTCGCAACGAAGTGCTGACACCGACGCTGCTCAACGCGTGGTTGACCGAGTTGGAGGGTAAGGTCCCCGGCCTCAAAAGCAACATCATCATCGAAGCCTGCAATTCGGGTAGCTTTATCGAATTCCCCGAAAGCATCAGCCATGAGAACCGTGTCGTTATCACCTCAGCTAGTGCCAACGACGATGCCAATACATGGCCCGAAGGTGCGCCCTTCACCAACAGCCTGCTCATCAAGTTGGGCACAAACTATAACCTTGCCGACAGTTTTGAGACCGCAAAAACAGTGGTCGATGCCCTCTATCCCTTCCAGCAACCTTGGCTCGACGCCAACGGCAACGGTATCCCCAACGAACACGCCGACAGGCAAATCGCCGCCACACGCAGTTTTGCAACCGATGGTTCACTCCCGCCCGGTCACTGGCCGCCCTTCATTGCCCACACCATGACCCCCGAGACGATTCACAACAGCAGCGGCCTCATTCAAGCCGAGGTGCGTGATGACGAAGGGGTCGAGCGTGTCCAAGCCTATGTTTATCCCCCCAGCTACATCCCTCCTGCTAATGATGGCGAACTCAACGTCGAAACCGATGTCTATAACTTCAACCTCACACGCAACATGGCCTTGGGCGATGACATGTATCAGGGTCGCTACCCCGCGTTCATCGAGCGCGGCCTCTACCGCATCGTCATCCACGCCACGGATGGTGATGGTTTGCAGGCACAGCCAGCGGTGATGCACGTGGATACAACGCCCTATCGTGTGTTTTTGCCGGCGGTGAAGCGGTAAACAAAAATTGGTGTCAAATTCGTTTGGGAATTTTAATAAAAATGGTGTTTATTCAATGTAGGGGTTTACTCAGGCACGGAGGCTAAAAATCCGTTCCCGACCTAAATCCGCTGTCGTATCAACTGATTCCATAAGGAGTAATTCATGGATCGAATCAAATCAACGCTGCCATTTTTATTGATCTGTACAGCACTCATGCTCATGACCAGCATCATCGGTCATACATCCGTTTCAACCTATGCCCAAACAGCGTCCCAAACAATCCTGCAAACAAATCCAGCACCCGTGCTCAATCCACGAACCCATGCGACTGACATCCCGTTGTTTGGGGATGGGCGCGATGGTGCGATGCCCACCGACGGCAACCTTGACAATGACAATGGCTTTGGCGTCGGCTCGGTCAATGGCATGATGGGCGCAACCAACGTCGATGTCACCAATGCACATCACGTCGAACGAATCAATCCGGGCGATGTCGTTCTGCTGCATCAAACCCAAGGTGAGGGTGCAGGCTGCTGGGAGCTAAACCGTGCAGCGTCTGATTTCGGTGAAAGCAGTGCAACCTATACGCTGGCGAACCCACTACAATGTACCTACACCAGCGATGAAGGCAGCAACCATGCACAAATTCTCCGTGTCCCCCAATATGCCACCTGCACCGTCACAGGCACCGTCACACCGTTGATGGCGTGGGATGGCACGGTCGGCGGCATCTTTGCTGTGATGTGCAACGGCGAGATGCAGGTGACAGGGACGCTTCATGCCGATGGCTATGGCTTTCGTGGCACATCACACGAGGCACTGCATCGTCGAAGTACAGGCACACAGGGGGAAGGCTTGTTTGGTATTGGTAGCCAATCCGCCGTTGTCAATGGCAATGGTGGTGGTGGCGGCGAAGGACACACACCTGGTGATGGCGGTGCTGGCGGTGGCGGCGGCAATGGCAGCAAAGGTGAAAAAGGCGACGATGACCCTCTGAGCAACCATTTGGGTGGTCGCGGTGGTGGCATAGTCGGGAATTCGGCACTCACCAATATGCATTTGGGTGGGGCTGGTGGTGAAGGGGGTGCCGATGGTGATGGTGGCAACCCTGGCGGTGGTGGCGATGGCGGTGGCATCATTGCCATCTTTGCACAGTCCATTCAACAGGGTGGTGCACTACACAGTAACGGTGACGCTGGCGGTGATGCTTGCCAAGACTGCGGTGGCGGTCGGGGGATTGGCATGGCTGGTGGTGGCGGCGGGGCTGGCGGCAGCATCTTTATCCAAACCGACCAACTTCAAAACAGCACATCGATTACGGCTCAGGGTGGCAGCGGCGGACAAGGCACACTAGACGCTGAAGCGGGTGCGGGTGGCAGTGGGCGCATTCGGATCGAATATTGTAGCGAGCAATCGGGTGTCACCGCACCTGTCGCCAGCGTTGCACAAATTAGCTGTAATCCATCAACCCCGACGCCGACCGCAACACCAACCTCGACGCCGACTGCACCCAATACCTATGGTGATGGACGTGATGGCGAGATGCCCACCAGCGGCAACCTTGACAATGACAACGGATTTGGCCTCGGCTCGGTCAGCGGGACAGTGGGTGCAACCAGCGTGAATGTCACCAATGCGCATCACGTCGAACGGATCAACCCCGGTGATGTTGTCCTGCTCCATCAAACCCAAGGCGCAGAGGCGGGCTGTTGGGAGCTAAACCGTGCAGGGTCTGATTTTAGTGAGAGCAGTGCAAACTATACGCTAGAGAATGCACTGCAATGCACCTACACCAGCGATGAACACAACCATGCGCAGATTCTCCGTGTTCCCCAATATACGACTTGCGCCGTCACGGGGACGGTCACACCACTGATGGCGTGGGATGGCACGGTCGGCGGTATTTTTGCTGTGCTGTGTAACGGGGAATTGGCAGTGCGGGGAACCATTCATGCCAATGGCTATGGCTTTCGCGGTACATCGCACAACCCAGTCTACCGCCAAGAAACAGGCACACAGGGCGAAGGCTCATTTGGCGTTGGCAGTAAATTCACTGTCGTCAATGGCAACGGTGGTGGTGGCGGCGAAGGACAGAACAACACCAGCGGTGATGGGGGGGCTGGCGGTGGTGGTGGCAATGGTAGCCAAGGCGAAGCAGGCGATGACAACCCCATTGGCAGTCATCCCGGCGGTCAAGGCGGTGGTGTAGTCGGCAACTCAGAATTGACCAGTATGCATTTTGGTGGTGCTGGTGGCGAAGGGGGAGCCGATGGCGATGGTGGTGCGCCCGGCGGTGGTGGCAATGGTGGTGGCATCATTGCAATCTTTGCGCAATCCATTGATCATATCGGTGCAATTGACAGCAACGGTGCGGTTGGTGGCGATGCTTGTCAAGACGCCTCGTGTGGCGGCAGTGGCATTGGCATGGCTGGCGGTGGCGGTGGGGCTGGCGGCAGCATCTTTATCCAAGCCGACCAAATTCATATCAAAACCGCCATCTATGCGCAGGGAGGGCGTGGCGGCAAAGGCACACAGGACCCAAGTGCTGGTGCTGGCGGTGAGGGTCGCATCCGCATCGAGTACTGCACCGCACAAACAGGCTTCACCGCACCAGCGGCCAGCGTGACCCAAGTCTGTTCATCCGTCCCACCAACAGCCACAGCGACACCGACCGCTACCGCCATCAATACCCCCATGCCCACCAGCACAGCCACCCCCACACTTGCGCCCCCCAGTGATGGTTTGACCGATGCCTATGAACCCGATGATTCGTGTGATGCTGCCCGCCCCATCAACACCATTGGCGTTCCCCAACAGTATACTTTTCATGATGCGGCTGACAGCGATTGGGCGACATTTACCGCCCCCACTGCTGGTGTCTATCTCATTGATATCAGCGTTCCAACAGGCTCACGAGCAGATGTTGATTTGAGCTATTACACTGCTTGTGCCCCTGAGTCTCAACAAGGGACCGTGGATGAACGAGCCGCACCGGGGGCGAAACTCGAAGTTAATGCCGCAGCCAATCAACAGTTCTTCATCAAACTCAATCACATTGACACCAACACCTTTGGTCCCAATGTGCGCTATGAACTCTCCATACGCAAAAAAGCGACTGAGCAACCAACGGGTGCGGTGATCATCGTGGCGGGGCGACGGCACACAACCGATTCATTACAGGACAACATCAATCGTACGGGTGAAAAAGTCTACCATCTCTTCCAGTCCAAAGGAGTAAAGGCGGAGGATATCCTCTTTTTGGCGACCGATCCCGAACTTGCGGGGTATGACGATTTGGCGACCGCATCCAATCTGCGTGATGGTATCCGCGAATGGGCAGCCGAGCGGGTCAGTGCAGAACAGGCTTTGACGCTCTATCTCATCGACCATGGCGAACGTGATTTGCTCTATCTGGATGACCTCAATGAGGAATACCTCACGCCGACCGAGTTGGATGGCTGGCTGCATGAATTAGAGGAAGTTGTGCCGGGACTCAAGGTCAATGTCATTGTCGAAGCCTGCTATTCGGGCAGTTTTATTGACCCCATTGACGGCAGCATCAGCAGACCAGGACGACTGATCATTACTACGACCAGCGACGATTCTGACGCCTATGCCAGCGACGAAGGTATCCAGTTCTCCGACACCTTCATCACCCGTCTGCACATGGGCGATAACCTGCCCACCGCCTTCAGCCGCGCCAGAGAAGCTGCCCAGCGTAACTTCACCTTCCAAGACCCTTGGCTGGATGGTGACGGCGATGGTATCCCCAACGAGGACGCTGATGTCTTTGTGGCTGCAACACGGGGCTTTGAGTATGGAGGAACCTTGGACATAAATAAATGGCCTCCCTTCATCATCCACGCTGACCCGCCCACCAGCATCACCGACCGTCGCAGCACATTCAGCGTCGAAGTGCGCGACGACCAAGGCGTCAAAGATGTCTGGGCCGTTGTCTACCCACCTGACTACACCCCACCTACCAACGACGGCGAACTCAATCCCCAACGCCAAGAACGCATTCCATTGTCACGCACTTCGGGTAATGATACAGAAGGTGTGTATACCACTGAGTACGAATTTATCGCAGCTGGTGTCCATCACATCTTCATCCACGCCACCGACAACGATGATTTGCAGGCACAGCCCGTTGTGATGGTTGTGGACACAGAGACAGTGACCCATAATGTTTATCTGCCAACGGTAAAGCGGTAATCCACCTCCGGAAGGTCTTGACTGCATACTACCCTTATGCAACAATTCGATTGCCTATTTTGGAAAACCAACACCCCGTTTGATATAGTAGAATGATATGAATCGTCTGTCCCATGCCAACACTTATGCGTAGCTACATGCCCACACCATTGTGGCTGCGGCATGGGTGTTGGCGATGGGTGCGCGTGTACGAGCCGTCATTGGACCCATATGGAATTCTCAACAAGGAGCAAAACATTGATGAACATCAAAGCTGTGGTACATGGACTGATTGTTGCCGTTATTTGTGTGTTGTGGACTGGTGCGCCGCATATTCATGATACTTTGGTTGTTACTGCACAGAGTCAACCAATGCAGACTGCTACCCCTACTCCTATGCCGTCACCGCCGGATGAGTACGAGAACGACAATCAATGCGAATTCGCTCGCCAAATTCAAACAAATGGCATTGCCCAAACACATACCTTCCACGAAACTGGAGACACCGATTGGGTATACTTCCAAGCACCTCATGATGGTGAATATCAAATTTTGGTTGATATCCCCTTTAGTTCACCTGCAAATGTTGGGTTAGTTGACTACATAGGCTGTGATAACGCATCCCAAGACCCGTGGCAAGAACCATTTGCACGTGGAGTAAGAATTACTGTCAATGCCACCGCTGGGCAGACATTTTATATAGAACTGAGCAACGTGGATGTCAGCGTTGCAGGGGCTGATGTCACCTATACTATCTCCGTTCGTTCCCTTGTTGAAGAACCAGCTACTGGTGCCGTTATCATTGTAGCTGGTCGGCTTCGCCATAATGACCCAGTACAAGACAATATTAATGATGTCGCTGAGGCTATGTTTCATCTGTTTCAAGGAAAGGGTGTAGATGCCGATGATATCTACTTCCTCGCCACCAACTCCTCAATCGTAGGATATGACGATTCGGCCACACTTACCCATCTCGAAAGAGCAATCACGCAGTGGGCAGCAGAACGGGTGAGTACAACCCAAGCCCTTACAATCTACATGATTTCGCATGGTATGCGTGAGGCGTTCTATCTTGACGCAGTGAGCAACCAATTGCTGACACCCAGAATGCTTGATGAATGGCTAACTACCTTGGAGGCCAATGTTCCCGACCTTAAAAGCAACATCATAATCGACGCTACTCATTCAGGCAGTTTTATCGACGCAAACAATAGCATCAGCCATACAAACCGCGTCATCATCACCTCTACGGATAGAGACAATGATACGTACGCCTCGCGCAATGGCGTACACTTTACCGACACCTTTATAGTCAAACTGAGTCAAAATTTTAGCTTGGCTGAAACCTTTGAGGCGGCAACCAATATTATTGACGCCCTCTACCCCTCGCAAAATCCCTGGCTCGATGCCGATGGTGATGGTATACCAAACGAAGACCAAGATATGGCAATTGCTGATACAAGAGGATTCCAGTACGCAGGTTCCTTAGCTGGCGGAGGTGGTCAAGCCAGTAATACGTCGACTCCAACATCTACAGCTACAGGTGTGCTGATATCGACAAGCACCCCTCGACCAACAAGTACACCTTCATCTACGCCAACTGATACACTGATACTCACTCCAACTGCTACATCAATCCCAACAAATACGCCTATAAAAACACCAACCCCTTCCTCTACATCAACGCTGACAAATACACCTTCATCCACACCCCATCCAACAGCAACACCTACCATCACATTCGGTGGACCAATAGGCGGTGATGCCTACGAAGATAACAATCAATGCGCCAATGCCACGCCTATCGAACCCGATGGTATCGCGCAAACCCACACCTTCCATACACCCAATGACCGCGACTGGCTTACCTTCACAGCCCCGACGGATGATTTCTACCTGATTGATGTTAGTGTCCCGACTGGTTCCCTTGCCGATGTGGATTTGATCTATTACAGCGATTGTCACTCTGGCTCAAAGGAAGATGTCAATCAGCGAAATGCACCCGGGATAAAATTCCATGTAGACGCCGAAGCCAATCAACAATTCTTCATCAAACTCAAACATGTGAAGATCAACGTCTTTGGACCTCATGTTCGCTATGAAATCTCGGTACGTAAATTACCCTCTGAGCCACCCACAGGAGCGGTGATTATTCTGGCAGGGCGATATCGCACAATAGATACGCTACAAGACAATATCAATCATACCGCCCAAAAAGCCTATCAACTCTTCCAAAACAAAGGTGTGGCTGCGGGGGATATCCTGTTTCTCGCCACCGATTCAGAGCTTATCGGCTATGATAAGGAGGCGACTGCACTCAATCTGCGCGATGGCATCCGCGAATGGGCTGCAGAACGGGTCAGCGCAGAACAAGCATTGACACTCTATCTCATCGACCACGGCGAGCGTAACCTGCTCTATCTCGATGAACCCAACGAAGAATACCTCACGCCCAACGAGTTGGATGACTGGCTGCATGATCTGGAGGAAGATACCCCTGATCTCAAGGTCAATGTCATTGTCGAAGCCTGCTATTCGGGCAGCTTCATCTCTCCCGATTCGAGTGGCGGCAGCATCAGCAGACCCGGACGGCTCATCATTACTTCGACCAGCGATGATTCGGATGCCTATGCCAGCGACGGTGGTATCCAGTTCTCCGACACCTTCATCACCCGTCTGAACATGAGCGACAACCTGCCCATCGCCTTCCAGCGCGCCAAAGAATCCGCGCAGAGCAACTTTACTTACCAAGACCCTTGGCTGGATGGCGACGGTGATGGCATCCCCAACGAGGACGATGATGTCTTTGTGGCCGCAGCACGCGGCTTTGAGTATGAAGGAACCTTTAGCACCAAATGGCCCCCCTTCATTGTCCACGCCGACCCACCCACCCGCATCATCGACCGTCGCGGCACATTCCATGTCGAAGTGCGCGACGACCAAGGCGTTGAAGCTGTCTGGGCCGTTGTCTACCCACCCGACTACACACCACCCACCAGCGACGGCGAAATCAACACCGACGCCGCCCTCGACCGCATTCTGCTCACGCCTCACGCCGAACTCGGCCCCGACATGTACCAAGGCAACTACCCCGGCTTTAGCGAGAGCGGCATCTATCACGTGGTTATCCATGCTACGGATGAGGATGAGTTGACGGCACAGCCAGTGGTGTTGGCGGTGGATACGAACGTGAAGCTGTTTTTGCCTGTGGTGAGCCGTTGAGTTCGGTGCTGAATTGTCAATAATTACGTCTCGGATAAGGAATGGATTAACCATGAAAACCATCAAGATAACAATTCGATTATGTATAATTACCTTTATTTGTATTCTTTGGGCTGGTACACCACATATTCATGACATATTGGCTGTGACTGCGCAGGGTCAACCAGCGCAGACGGATGGTGAAGATGATTATGAACCTGATAATGACTGTATCTTTGCCCACCAAATCCAACCCAACGGTATCCCGCAATCCCATAATTTCCACGAGATTGCAGACGATGATTGGGTTTTCTTCCAAGCACCTCAAGATGGCGTCTACCAAATCCGTGTAGATATTCCTTATGGCTCATCTGCTGATGTTGATTTTTCCTACTTTCGAAGCTGTACCACCCTACCTTCTGGCTTATGGACTGAGACATTTACGCCAGAGGGGCGTCTCAATGTCGACGCTACTGCGGGTGAAACCTTCTATATAAGATTAAATAACTCTGATGGTATCACTGCTGGACCCGATGTCAATTACAATATTTCAGTATCAGCTCTTTCGAGTGAGATACCAATAGGCGCAGCTATTATTGTTGCAGGTAGATGGCGTTTTGGTGATCCCTTACAGTACAATATAAATAACACAGCTCAAATGGTACTCAATATTTTACGGTCTGTAGGGAAGGCGGTCAAGTCAGGCTTGAGTATCGGCGTGCCCGGCCTGGTCAAGCTCTTGGAGTATGCGCACCAACGTCACGGCAAGCTGCCCTGGACGGAATTGTTCGAACCGGCCATCAG
>JBCCFC010000122.1:0-16609 GCA_039029935.1 Chloroflexota bacterium | reverse complement strand
TTTTACCTCGAACAAAAAACTTTCTAGCATTTTTGCCTCTCCAGCCTATTATTTCAATGATAAAAATGATGTTTAAATCCATTTATTTTATCATTTTAGGCTTTCGATTCCAAAGTTTTCTTAGAACTGAACAGCCCTGCTTTTCTCTTTTTGTCCAATTCCCCTCCTTGCCTAATACCTACCCCTAAAAGGATGAGGGGGCTGGGGTGTTTATTGGGCATTGGTAGGTAGCGAGCTAGCGTAGGGGTATTGTTTATATAGCCTGATTTTTACTGAGAAACGGTTCTGGTGTATCATGAAAATCCTAAATTTCAGTCAGCAATCCAATTTTAGAAAGGATAGGTTATTCAAATGGATACTCAAAAATTTCTAGGACGTTATATCGTCACCGACCCAAGCATATGTCATGGGCAACTTACATTTCGGGGTACACGCATTTTTCCAAGATGTGCTTGAGCAAGTTGCCAATGGCATGGCTTGGGAAACAATCATCGAAGAATGGAATAACAGTATCACCAAAGAGGCCATTGCCGAAGCTGTTCAGTTAGCAACCAAGGCGCTGCTCAACAACGTTGATGAGTTTGTATTGGAACCAGAAGCGGCGTGAATATTCTTGACGCAAACATCGTTGATAGCCAATATAACTTGCTCAAGGGATGGCGCATTCCAATTCGACAAATTGGTCGCAATTTTTCGAGCAAAGGTATCAAGGATGATGAGATTATCCCCCTTTTACACTCGCTGAATCGACCGACGTTCTTCACAAGAGATTTGGGTATCTACGGTCGAAAGTTATGCCGAAAAAAGGTCAGGGGATGAAAGTCCTCTGACCTTTTTTATACTTTGTACAAGGGTGTTGTGTGGTAGATTGGGTTGTGGAGAAGTCTTTGCTTTGTGCTATAATCGGCTCATACGACAGTATTTATTTGTCGAGAGATGTAGCGAGATGGGATTTTATATAGCAATAACAGGAGACTTATTGAATGGCAAAAGACCTTTTCCATGATGCCGTGAAAGCGGGACTGAACAAAGATGGATGGAAATCTATCCGTGATAATGTTCACGTACAAACTGGAGGCGTGGAGCTATACATTGACATCATAGCCGACAGATTGCTCATTGCCGAAAAGGGCGATGATAAAATTGCGGTTGAGGTGAAGTCCTTTATTCAAACATCAGATATTTATGAGTTTCACCTTGCAGTGGGTCAAGTCCGCAACTATCAGCTAGCCCTTGCCAAAACCGATCCCGAACGTGTTCTGTATCTTGCCGTTCCTGATGATACGTATGAACGATTTTTTGTCTTGCCTTTTGTCCAAGAGGCTGTCAACTATAATGAGTTGAATTTGCTGGTCTATAATGTTGCGAATAAGGAGGTAGTTCAGTGGATAAAGTAGCACAATACCAACACTATATTCAAGAGGTAATCAAACAACATAGCCAACATCCACCCATGTATGGCGTGGTTGAATTACAACGAATTTTTGACACAGAAAACAATCATTATCAATTGGTTCATGCTGGCTGGAACGACATTCGGCGTCAATATGGCTGCCTGATTCATATGGATATCAAAGAAGATGGCAGGATATGGATTCAGCATGATGGCACGGAAGTAGGCGTGGCGAATGAGTTAGTGGAGATGGGTGTTCCCAACGAGGATATTGTGTTGGCCTATCGTGCGCCCTATAAGCGGCCTTATACAGGATTTGCGACGGGTGAAGAGTATGAGGCGATTTTGAAGCAGAGACGAGATGCCGTTTACGCGTAGTTGAAGCGGATTATACTCACTGTACGAAAGGAGTAGCATGATTCGTTGTATACCAGAGGATGTAGGTCTGTCCAGCACACGCCTACAACGCATTAACCGCAAAGTGAATCACTATATTGAGCAGGGGACACTGGCCGGGGCCGTGACGCTTATCTCTCGTTATGGCAAAGTGGCACATTTGGAAACACAGGGACTGCAAGATATCGCCAGCCAAACACCGATGGCCGAGGATACACTCTTTCGCATCTACTCGATGACCAAGCCGATTACCAGTGTGGCACTGATGATTCTGTTTGAGGAGGGGCGCGTTGCCCTCACCGACCCCGTTCACAAATATCTGCCCGAACTCAAAGACCTCAAGGTCTACTTGAGGCGAGAAAATGGTGTGGACCAGCTTGAGGATGCCCGTCAGGAAATGACTGTACGTGATTTACTGCGTCACACCTCTGGGCTGAGTTATGGTGATTTTGACTACGATGAGGGCGGTGGGCCTTATGGTGAGAGTGACATTTTCTACCGCGCCGAAATCACCAATCAGCAGCTTGTCGAACTCATGGCCGAATTGCCGTTGATCCACCAGCCAGGCACGACATGGCACTACAGTGGCAGCACTGATGTCCTCGGACGCCTGATTGAAGTGGTCGCGGGTATGACCTTGGGTGAATTTTTTGATGAGCGCATTCTGGGACCGTTGGGCATGACCGACAGCGTGTTCAAAGTGACCGAAGAACTACGCCCCCGTTTTGCCTCGCTCTATGGTCCGCTGGGCGATGAGCCGCTTGGCTTGGTTGGACCATCATTGCGAGAAGATTTTCTGGATAACATTCTGGAGTCCGGCGGCGGTGGGCTGGTCTGCTCCATCAATGACTATTGGCGTTTTTGCCAGATGATTCTCAATAAAGGCGAATTGGATGGTGTACGCATTTTGGGGCGTCGCACGGTCGAGTTTATGACCTGCAACCATCTCACGCCCAGCATGATACCCATCGGGCTTGGCGGTGAGATGCCGGGGATGGGCTTTGGTCTTGGCTTTAGCGTGGTCATGGACCCAGGCGTGGCAGGCACAATGGCGTCGGTTGGGACCCATGCCTGGGGTGGCTGGGCCAGTACGCGTTTTTGGATTGACCCTGTGGAAGAACTCATTGCCATTCTGATGATCCAGTATATTGGCGACGAAAGTCATCCCCTACGCAACGACTTCCAAGATTTGGTCTATCAAGCAATTATGGATTGATTCACAGAACAAGGAGAAACTGTAATGGTGAGATAGAGCCTGAACAAAGATTAGTGTTCCGTCCCTATTTGTGTCTAATGCCTTTGACACAAATAGGGACGGAACACTAATCTTTACTACACGTTGTTCAACATGTCTTTTTACAAGAAAAAAGGGGAAACCATATGTCGATTGCTATGACTGCACAACAAAAACAAGATTTTGAAGAAAAAGGCTTCATCATCCTTGAGGACTTCTTGACGCAAGCAGAATTAGACAGACTGCTAACCGCCATTGATGAGGTTGCTACCACTGTCCGTGAAACCAAGGGGCTTGGACCCGAAGACCCTTTTGCCATTCGTAACGCACTGGCGCATCACGACGCCTTCCTCGATTTAGTAGACCATCCACGTATGTTGCCGCTAGTGGTCGATGCGATTGGCTGGAACATCCAAATTCGGACAACGCACCTCGATTATCGTCCAGCCTATCCACAGGAATTAGAGGCGGGCGCAGTCGGCATGGGCAAAGGCGCAGACCAAGACGCTGGCTATCGCAACGTCATCTGGCATCCGGACCTTGCCAACCTGTTTGAGGCAGCATCGTTGGATGGTAAGCTGCCCTTTATGGAACTTAAGATTTTCTATGTCCTTTCGGATTTGAGCGAGTCGAATTCAGGAAATTTGTGGTTAGTCCCCGGTAGCCATCAGCGGACACCCCAAGAACTGCGCGCTATGGGGCATAAAGTTGATGCAGCAGAGGCGTTGGAACTCAAACTGCGTCCAGGAGCAGCGGTGCTGTGGCGCACAGCCGTGTGGCACTGTGTTGGCCCCAATTTGTCCGACAAAACGCGTAAGATCATGCATGTGGGCTATAACCACCGCTGGCTGCGGCCAACGGATTACATCGAGCAGAATCGTGAATTGCTGGAACGCTGCTCACCCATCCGCCGACAGTTGCTGGGGGCGTTGGCGGATGGTGCTGATCCGCTAGGGCATGAATCCGATTTCCATCCATCATCGCAATATTGGCTTGTCAAGGACCCCGCCCATGTGCCACTCAAGACGTGGTATGAGGAGCAAACAGCGGCGAAAGGGGCTATTTAGCATCGTCGATAGAAGTCCCACGTTTGTGAAAAGTCGGGCGTGTAAAACCATACAACAGTTCTATGACTTTGGGATCAAGATACGGAATCTGTTTCTGCATCTCGATTGCCTGTATACGGATAGATGGGTCCGCACTCTGTAACTCATGCAGGAGAAATTGTTTGTAGACTATCAAAAAGTGATTTTCAAAGCCCAGCGCACGTTGACAAATAGAACGTAGTTCACCCTGTTCACCGGGTGTTTGTGGAATTTGATAGTGCCAATCCTGCCGACATTTGTGATAAATATCTTCCAGTAATGTCGCCCATTTATCGCTAACATACACCCGATATAGTTCATGACAGTTCTTCTTCCTCACCACAATCTGACTGCCGATGAATGCCACCAGTGCCGTCGCTGCCCACCCCATGACGCGAATCAGATTGCGTGTGGATGGGACTTCATCTCCATGGGGGAGTCGAATGTTTCGATTCGTGTAGCCATAAAAAGGCGCAGTCGATTGCGGGTATTCCAGTGGATAGACAACAGAAGCAGGACGCCCAAACACCTTGGTCATCAGCCAATAGGCTGCGTACATGCGCTCACGTCCCCAATCCTCTACCGCAACCAACGGCCAGGCATCAGGAATCAACTTTCCATGCAGCAACGTACTGCCCAACTTGAGCGATGGCGGCACACAAGTCATAATCTCGGCTGCTGCCAGAACGCCGACATCCAAATCATAGGGAATGATCGTGTTGTATGCCTCCACAAACTGTTCGGCTTGGGTGCGTTCATTGCAATGAAACTCACCGTTGAAGACAATGATTAGGTCGATGTCACTGGTTGTCAGGGCTGTGCTATCAGCATAGCTGCCTTCCAAATAGACGCCGTAGATACGTTGAGGAAAGGCTACTTCAAATTGCTGGATAAACGTTCGGAGTACATTGTCAATCATCAAGACCGCGCCAACCGTTGTGATACCATGCCCTTGCGTGGCCCCAGCAAAAAGACCAATCCAAAAATGGCGGTGGCAACCAGCACCATTGCCGGGCCAGAGGCGATGTTGAAATAGAAGCTGAGATATAGCCCAGTTACGTTGGCGGTGACGCCGATGAGTGCGGCAACCATCATCATGGTGGGTAAGCGACGGGTCAGAAGTTGGGCCGCGGCGGCGGGTGTCACCAGCATTGCCAGCACCAGCGTAACACCGACGGTTTGCAGGGAGGTGACAATGGTGACGGCGATGAGGACCGAAAGGAGATAGCGTAAGAATCGTTCGGGGAGACGTAGTACCACAGCCAGCGTTGTGTCAAAGGCGATGACCAGAAACTCTTTGTAGAAGAGGATGACAGTGGTCAGGACCAAAATGCCCAACCCAAGCGTGACCCATAAATCCTGATTCGAGACCCCCAAAATGTTGCCAAACAGAATATGTGAGAGGTCAACTGCATAGTCGCCAACCGTGCTGATCATGGCGATGCCCAACGCAAAACTGCCCGCAAGGATAATCCCGATAGCCGTATCTTCACGAATTTCGTTGCCTTCGCTCAATCGCCCAATCCCAATGGCTGCGAGTGTACCGACCAGCAACGCGCCTACCGCCAACGGCCATCCCAATAGATAGGCCAGTACCACACCGGGTAGGATGATATGTGCCAAGGCATCCCCCAAAAAGGCCATGCCACGCAGAATTACATAGGAACCAAGCACGGGACAGAGGATGCCTACCATGATTGATGCCAAAAAGCCTCGCCACATAAACCCATAGTTTAGCGGCTCAATCAATAGCTCAAACATGATGCACAGACGCTCCTTTGCCATTCATGGAGAGAGGGTTGATGGCACTGGTACTCGCTGGCATCGGTTGTATCTCACCTGTATGGACTTGCAGATTGTCTGTGAATGGAAAGCTCGTGCCATAGGCTTGTTCGAGGTTGGCGCGGGTCAGCACGTCCGAAGGTGAACCACAGGCGATCATGCTGTGATTGATCAGCAGTAGCTGGTCAAAATGCGCTGCTGCCTGTCCCAAATCATGGATAGCAACCAGCATGGTGATGTCACGTGTGCGCAGGTTGGCAAGGATGGATAAAATTGTCTCTTGGCTGGTGACATCAAGTCCGGCCAAGGGCTCGTCCAGTAGCAAAAGTTGCGTTTCCTGTGCCAATGTGCGCGCCAAAAACACACGCTGTTGTTGACCACCCGAAAGCTCGCCAATCTGTCGTTTTGCCAAATGTGCCATGTCCACAGCCGCCAGTGCATCCATCACCAGTTTGCGGTCCTGTTGGCGTGCCCGACGAAACAGACCAATCTGCCCCACCCGCCCCATCATCACCACATCATAGACACTCACTGGAAACCGCCAATCAATTTGATTGCGTTGTGGCACATAGCCAATACAAATATGCTCTTTGGGTGTACTGCCATAGACATTGACCTGACCCCGTGTAGGCTTGACAAACCCCGTGATCACATTAAAGAGCGTACTTTTGCCTGCACCATTGGGGCCAACAACCGCAATTTGGTCGCCGCGCTTGACATCCAACGACAGATCATCCAGTGCTGTGACACTGTTTGCGCTATCGCTGCTATAGGACACACTTCCATACTGTACCGTAACATTTTGCAGTGTCAGCGCAGATAAAGTTGTGTGTGATGGTTGTTCAGAATGAATCATAGAAATATATAAAAAATTGTAGAATACATTGCTAATATGTAATATAAATTCAGGCCCTCTCGGCATTCATGAGATTCACAATCGTGGGTCATCGCTATTAGCGTGACAAGCTTAGTGTACTCATGAATTCCTATGGAACCCAAATTTTATGATAAGACGTACCTATGCCATGGTCAAAGATATGTGGACAGTATCACAGATTGGTTATCTGTGACGCAGGTAGCCAACCTGTGATACTATCCTTTGTCCAGACTCTATTTGACCATTAGGAACGGCGACTAAATAACGTACCCATTTGTAGGGGCGAGCGGAAGGCATCGCCCCTACAAATGCACATCTTATTTAATGCCTATTTTTTACTGATAAAACGCAAATGAGATTGTATCTCAATTAGGAATCAGAGGCAAACAAAGCAGACCGAAAAATCTACCCCGATGCGCCCTTCACGCTCCAGACCGACCCCGTTGTATATGTGTTGCGCTCTGAACAAAGAAACTCAATCACCTCGGCTACCTCTTCTGGGTCGGAATATCGCCCCATAGGGTTGCCAGGATTGGCAAGAAACTCGTCAGAGAAGCGCGGCACAACCATATCTGTCAAGGCGCGCCCTGGCTCGACCCCATTGACAAAGACATTTTGTTTGGGATAGGCATTGCCCAGCGCACCAATCAACGAGGTAACTGCCCCTTTGGAGACACCATAAGGGACTTGGTTGGTGGCGGCACGACGTGCGCCAGAGGTGATGGTGACACAGCGACCCCATCCCCTTGTCAGCATATGTGGGATGGCCGTTTGATGGGCATAGTACACGCCATAGACATTAATACGCATCACTCTGTCAAACTGGGCAGCGGACTGCTCGTGAAAGGGGGCTTCCTTGCCCAAAATACCCGCACAGCAAACCAGAATATCCAATCGGCCAAAGGTGTCCATCGTCTGTGCCACCATTGCCTGCACTGCCGCCTCATCGGTGACATCCGTCTGTACAAAAATCGCCCGTCTACCCAACGCCTCGACCTCGTTGACAACCACTTGCCCCTCTTCGGCCAACACATCGGCGATGACAATATCACGCCCTTCTGCCGCAATGCGTAATGCACTGGCGCGCCCAATCCCACGCCCACCACCTGTGATAACGGCCACTCGCTCTTCCTTGGAGGCCGCAAAGCGCAGTGGGGGACGCGTTGTTTGTGTATGTTGATTCATAGTTTTCCCCTATTCCGGTGTGTCAGTAATCAGTAAGTCGGTATTCGGTGTGTCAGTGACCGACCGACCAACCTACTGATCCACCGACCCACCGACCTACCGACCCACCGACCTACCGACCTACCTCTTCATCCGCATCCAACACACGAATGCCCAACGCCGCCGCCGTTTCATGAAAAAGTCGACCAACAGCGGGCAACTCTTCGGTATTGTTGCCCTCGGCAATCACGGGGTAGTCGGGTGATAGCGCCTCCATGCGTTGAAAGAGCGTCTTGAAATCCATCTCGCCTTTGCCAGGACAGCCATCCTGTAGATGTACGGTTAAACGATTCTCCAGCCAGACATCCTTGGCATGGCAACTCACAATGTGGCTGCCAAGCAGGTCAAAATGGTGATTAAGGGCCGAAGCCGTGTCATACACAGTGTCCAGCGTAATCCAGTTGGCCGAGTCATAGTCACAGCGCACCCAAGGCGAATTCACCTCATCCAACACCGCTTTGGTAATTTCCGGTGATTGCAGCGTGACCAGTTGATGGCTCTCCAAACTGAGATACACCCCCGCATCCTCTGCCGCAGACGCACACTCATTGAGCGTTTTCACCAGTTGACGCCGAGCCGTCTCCGCCCAGTTGTCTGGGTGTGGAAACCAAGGACCATCAGGGTTCATGGAGCCAGGTCCTGTGTCAATGCCTCGTGCGCCCATCCAGCCCGCCAAGCGTAGTGCCGCCTGTACGGTGCGCACGGACTCACGACGCACAGCCTCATCCGCCGTCACCATATTCTGCCAATAGCCTGTGGCCTGATAAAAGCGCACGCCCTCCCCTTCCAGCATGTCTTTGACCCGCTGTGCTTTGTGACGCGGGGTTGTGTGTGGATCATTGGCGCGAAAACGTGCAAAAATACCGCTAAAGCCAAGCTCGCGTATCCGGCGACACATGGCGGGTGTCAAATCGTCCATATTGCTGGGCAAGAAGCAGCCGCTCATTCCAAAACGCATGATGATTTCCTCCGTATTTGGTATCCAACATATGAGGTTAGACCTTCGGGAGGTGACGAAAAGTGATGAGTCATCCAGAGTATATGTCGTCACCTCCCGAAGGTCTAGCTACATACGTTAGGTTGTGTATAGATGGTATCCAATTAATCGAAGCTGCATCATAACAGAGGCATGAGCAGACGGTCAACACGCGTTTATGGGTCATAGCACGTGGACTTGTATGATATAATTTGTCTTTATTTCCGCGTAATGAATTTTTCGCGTAGAGATACCTAATAGAAAACTGTATTTAGGACAAACTATATGCATAAACAAACAACAGCAACGGCCCCAGGCAAAGTGATTCTGATTGGTGAACACGCCGTTGTCTATAACCGTCCTGCCATTGCTGTGCCTGTGCTGGGGCTAGAGGCCAAGGCAGTGATTACAGACATGGATCGTGGCACAGGCTGTATTCTCTCTGCTCCACAGATTCAACTCTATACCCCATTGGCCGATGCGGACACAACCGAGCCATTGGCCTTGGTGACACGCTTAACGCTGGAAAAACTAGGCATCACGGCTATCCCTGACTGGCGCATTGAAGTGACCAGCGAGTTGCCCGTTGCCAGTGGCATGGGGAGCGGTGCTGCCGTCAGTGCTGCATTGGTGCGCGCTATTTATACCCACGTTGGCAGGAATGTCGATGATGCTGTAGACGCAGAAACGATCAGCGCGTTGGTCTATGAAAGCGAGCGGCTTCATCATGGCACACCCAGTGGGATTGACAACACGGTGATCGCCTATGCCAAGCCCGTCTGGTTTATGCGTGGTCAACCGCCAGAGGTTTTTACACCCAGCCAAACACTCACCATTGTGATTGCAGACAGCGGCACACCCAGCCCCACCAAAGAGACAGTGGGGGATGTACGCCGTTGGTGGCAGGCATCGCCACAACAATATGAAGGCTTATTTGACGAGATTGGCGCAATTGCACAAGAAGCGCGTGGGCTAATCGAAGGCCGCAATCCATCCACTTCTCAGCAAGATATGGTAGAGCAGCTAGGCGTATTATTTCGCCAGAATCAAATCATTCTTGAACAGATTGGTGTTAGTTCACCGCTGTTAGAGCAACTGATTACAGCCGCTTGTGATGCAGGCGCATTGGGCGCCAAATTAAGCGGTGGTGGTCGTGGCGGTAATATTGTGGCGTTGGTTCGATCTGAGCAGATAGGGGATGTGCGCAATGCACTGTTAATGGCCGGCGCAAAGCGTGTGGTTGTGACGACAGTGAAGTAGGACAGCAAAATAGAACGCGCACGAGCGCGGATGAACGCGGAATTTTATCGGCCAAATTATATTTCCGCGCTCGTCCGCGTTCTATAACCGCCTAACGTTTCCGCCCATCATCTCGACAATAAACCACCCGTCCCCCGACAATCGTTGCCACGACATCCAACGTCGTATCCAATATCACCAAATCAGCCACATACCCAACCCGAATATCACCCCGTTCATGTCCAATATTCAATGAGCGCGCGGGCGTCCGGCTGGTGACAGGCCATGCCGCAGCCAAATCCCACCCCGTTGCCGCCATAAAGTTTTTGAGTGCCTTGTCCATTGTCAACACGCTACCTGCCAATGTGCCATCCACCAGCCTGCATTCATCCCCTGTCACAATCACAGCCTGTCCTCCCAAATCGTATTCACCATCTGCCAAGCCTGTCGCCCGCATAGCATCGGTAATAAGCAGGGTGCGATCTCGTCCTTTGCAGCGCGCCAAAATGTTCATGGCAGCGGGATGAACATGCACATTGTCGGCAATGAGTTGGGCATAGACATCATCATGACTCAGTACCGCCCCCAGCGTCCCAGGGCGTCGATGATGCAGCCCTGACATGGCGTTATAAGTATGGGTTGCCTGATGGACACCCCACTCGATGGCCGTGACGCATTGCTCATAGGTCGCATTGGTGTGTCCCATAACAGTGGTAACATGATGTTGATGGGCAAGTTCAATGAGGGCTTGCGCTTGAGGTTCTTCGGGGGCAAGCGTGAGCATTCTGACGAGACCTGTATGAAGATACTGTGCAAACTCGTCAACATTGGGAAGACGGATAAAGGCTGGTGATTGGGCGCCGGGATACTGTGGGCTGATATAGGGACCTTCGACATGGATACCCAACATGGTTGCACCGAGTTCAGTGTGTGCTTGTGTAGATGAAAATGTTAAGGCTGAATTTAATGCACCCATAATGGCTGCATGGGGTGCAGTCATCGTTGTTGCGAGGAATGAGGTGACACCATGTTGAGCAAAGAAACGCGACATGGTTGCGAGTGCCTCGTACCCGGTATCCATCGTATCAGAATCCATCGCCCCATGTACATGAACGTCAATAAAGCCGGGCAAGACATAACAACCTGTGGCATCAAAAAGAGGGGTATCATGCAGCACATTGGAGGATAGTGGCTCTGAATCAACCGATGCGATTTGACCGTTGGCGATGCAAATGGTCGCCGTTTGAAATTCGGCAACAGGAGACACATTATTGGAATACAGGCATTCTGTTGGAACCTTCCCTTGGCTGATGGTTAACGATTGGTTTGGCTGTAGCATATATACTCCTTGTACGACTAAAAATAGTATCGCAGGTTGGCTACCTGCGTCACAGATAATCAATCTGTGATACTGGCTTTATACTTTCCAAGTCAACAAGAAAGTAGTATGGCAGGTTGGCTACCTGCGTCACAGATAACTAGTCCGTGATACTAAAATTTCTATCCAGTATAGCATAGATTTTATGCGAGTCAGGCATTGATACTATGTTATTTTTAGGGTAGAAAAGCGCGTTTGACATCTGTTCGATTTCACGATACAATAGAAAAATACTATCATTGACGGAGAATTCTTTTTTGTGGTGATTGCGTCGTAGTTCGCTTGGGTTTCGATTTAAATTTTTAAATTATATCTAAACCATCACCAACAAAATCAATCATCAATGCTCCTCAAAAAGCATGATCCATCTCTATTTGATGTAGTATATGTACAAGGATGATCACCAATGTGTTATGGACAACAGCACAGTGTTTATCTATGGCTGTTCTATCTATTCACACACAGGTTGATTATCAAGGCAATTGTCAATTCACTCTGCTAGGGAAAGGAAAGGTATCATGAGTTCAGCAGCCAGTCGAATCATCAAAGCTAAACAATATGCACAGGAACGCGACCAGCGTTTTACCGTGCAAAGTTTCGAAGTTGAGATTCAAGGGGATAATGCCGATCATCTTGTGACGTATAATCACGGTGTTTGGAATTGCGATTGTGAAGAATTTAGGATGCAGGGCGTTTGTGCCCATGTGATGGCAACCGAGAAACTGCTTGGTGACAGTGTTGAGTTGGCGAGAATTGCCATGCCACAAGCGGCGTAGATTGTTAATCGTAAAATCTGCAACAGAATAGTCATGCCGCTGTAAGCAGATATAAGTTTGTTCAAGAGGCAATCGTGGGACATCATCCTACGGTTGCCTTTTTTTGTGAAGTAGTTGAAAGTTAGGGATAATAGCTATCAGGCGAATGGAATACCATTGGCCGTCACAAATTAAATAACTCAGTAAGGATAAGAAAGAACGCATTTTGAAACGGTATTTATCTCTGCTCATTGGATTGTTGATCAGCGCAATTTTTGTCTATTTTGCGGTACGGGGATTAGATTTTGCAGCCTTTTGGGAGTCATTGGAGACCGCAAACTACTGGTGGATTGTGCCTGGCGTGGCTGTCTATTTTGTTGGGCTGTGGGTCCGCACATGGCGTTGGTACTATACCCTCCGCCATCTCAAGCAGATGACATTACAGCGACTCTTCCCCCTTGTGTGCATCGGCTATTTTGGCAACAATGTCTTTCCCTTTCGGGCTGGTGAATTGCTCCGTTCCTATGCACTTAAACAGAAGGAAGATGTAGATATTTCGTCAAGCCTCGCCACCGTCTTTATTGAACGCATTTTTGATGGACTGGTGATGTTACTCTTTGTCTTTCTTGCCCTACCCTTTGCCCCTATGCCCACAGAGTATCGCAACGCGGTCATTATCCTTACCACACTCTTGATTATTGCCACCGTCCTTTTTGTATGGATGGCACTACAGCCAGAACGGATTGAGGGTGTCTATTGCTGGGTGGCAACGCGTCTACTGCCCAAGTCGCTCCAAAGCATCACTGACAAAATTTTTACACGCTTTATGGAAGGCTTACTCAGTCTCAGCAGTGCGCGCGACATTCTCATGATCTTTGCCACCAGCATCGTCATCTGGCTGATGGAAACGGTCAAATATTGGTTTGTGATGTTTGCCTTTGATTTTGAGGTCAGCTTCTTGGCATTGATGTTGATGAATGGCATTGTCAACCTCGCCACAACGCTACCATCCGCACCAGGACATGTCGGCACGTTTGACACCCCTGGCATCGCCGTTCTGGTCGCCTATGGCGTCAACGAGGCTGTCGCCACAAGCTATACCCTCACCTTGCATCTGGCCCTATGGCTGCCCGTGACGCTGGTCGGCGGTTATTACTTCCTGCGTGAAGGGCTGCGTTGGGGGGATTTTGCGACAGCGGATGAAAGTTAAGCAGCAATCTCTTTATGGTAGCTCAACCAGCCAGGTGTCGGCTTAAACCCCAGCCGCAGATTAATCTGGTACATCGGATTATTCTCCTCATTCTCTGTTGCCATCCGTGTGCAGCCCCGTTTCTGCGCATAGTCAATTGCTCGCAGTTTGACCGCCGTCGCAATCCCCTTGCGACGATAGTCACGACGAACACCAGTCAACCCAACGTAGATTTTTTGTGGGTTTGGCTTGTTATCCCACAAATTGGTGACACCCACATACTGGCCGTCATGCACCGCAACAAACCACGATTCCGCAAGAAAATCCGGATGTGTAAACATTTTTTCCCACTCTTCAATCGGTCGTGGCGTAAACTCCCCCGGATGTGGTACATCCAGCAAAGCCGCAATATCCACATCATAGAGTTTGGGTTTCCAGTCTTCATCCATTGCCTGTAGCTCTGGCAACGAATAGATTTGGATGCCATTTGCCTTGGCCTTTTCGACCGAAGACAGAAAGGGTGTTGGGTCAAATTCCATCACCTCGAGTTCCGACTCCGCTTCACGCATCACCATCTTAAAGCCATTGGCCTCCAGATATTGCGTATACTCTGTCCTGTCTTCACGCCCATTCGTTGTCAACAGCACAGGTTTGGGGTCGCGCTGATTGAGAAAATCCATCAAGAAATCATGGATTTTTTCAGCCAATTGCCCCTGGCCATAGATGATGTCATCAACGGTCTTGTTCTCAACAGTCTTGATGGCAGGGTCAATGTTAAAGCCAAAGTGATATTTGCCGGGTTGATAGCTCCAATCCGACTCACCCGTCCAAACACAGCCAATGGCCTGACCATCGGTTGTTGCCTGGATAGCCGGGTCTGTTGTCTCAATCATCCAACGTTGATTCAGATACTGTTTGTTGCGCTTCTCATCATTGTGTTTCATACTCTCCACTGTGTCGTGGTCATCTGGCCACACGGCGTTGTGGATGGCAACACAGCGTTCATAGTCGGCGTCATTAAACGAAAATTCGCGAAAGATGTACTTAGACATGATGTCGTTCTCCGTTATAACTCAAATCGCTTGATTTTTTTTAATGAAACATTCAATGTATGTTTCCTTTACCCAGTCTGTATAAATACAATTTCAACCACAACCCCTGTACTGGCGTCCTGATAGAGTACCTCATATCTTGCTCGATTCTTCTCATCAATCTGCTCGGTGAAAAAGGCCAGCCACACGGTTGCCCACCCCATCGACTTGGCATATTTGGCGGTCTGTGTCAATGCCTTTGCATACTCATATTGTCCCGCAAAACTTTTGACTTCCAATCCATAAACCTGATTCGCATGCCGAATAATGAGGTCAATCTGGCCGTTGCCTGTGGGGAACTCTGGGACAACACTGCCATCTTTCGGGCGCATAAAGTCGCTCAGATATTTATAGAGATGGAAGTGAAAGGTTGCTTCATGGACACGTAAATCCGCGCGTAGGGGCGCATCTTTCAAGACAGTCGCCCGATGTTCTTGAAGATAAGCCTCGTACAGCCGAAGTATATTGGGGAGATTGAGTGATGTCGGTGTGATGATATTGGTCATATCCATGTATGGATCATAGAGGAGACCTAAACCCTCAAACATCTTCGAGGCAAAGGAGTTAAAGAGCCGTTTCTGAATAAAGGGGCTGGGGAATTTAACAAAGTGATTTGTCTCAACCTCTTCAAAATCAATCACCCCATTCATATATAGAAAATTGAGCTGTTCGTCATCAAAAGTAAAACGGACCTTATCCGTTGTTTGGAAGAGTTTAATGACCTTATCTTTATATTTTGGTTCATGTGCTTTCTGAATTAAATTGGTGATATTGGCATTTGGCTGTGTATTTTGTGCATGACTGTATATATAGTCAAAATCAGATATAGAGATAGGTTGTCTTGGGTTACGGTTGAATTGTTCTGTCATTAACTCCCCAAACCAGCCCGTTAACCCTGGTTGACCGCGTAATTCATAATACAGACGATTAATGACATCTTGCTCGACGATCTGCCCACTCTCGCGCTGATACCAATGAAATAATTCATTGACCTCATCATAGGTGAGATTGGGGATGTGTACGCTACGCTGTGTATTAAAGGGAGAACCACTTTCGTTTTCAATGCCAAGCACACTGCGCACACCAATCAGGGCAACGCCATGAAGCAGGTATGTCTTTTCTGATGTGGATTTATCCTCTTGTTTTCTACGGTGAATGTAAATATTCCGCAGCACACCTGTAATAGCAGCGATGATATGGGGTTGCAGGGCGTCAAACTCGTCTAGGATAAGAATTAACGGTTTATCCAATACGGCAGGGGTAAATAGTTCATGAAACTCACTAATATCCTTTGGTAAAGGTACTTGATCTTTTTCAAAACCTAACTCAGCGAAGATTCTTGATGAAATTGTCTTGACTGCTTCATTGACATCACTCATCAACTTCAAATCTAGCAGGCTAACCTCAACTGCATCAATCCAGTCATATGCTTGCTCTCGCTGTATGCGTCGAAGGACAGTATGCAATATCCATGTTTTGCCCGTTTGGCGAGGTGCCCACACAGTGATGTAGTGTCCACCCTGGGCGGGCACGTCCCCCATCACTTCGTGCAATGCTTTCTCAACAAGTTGGGTGCGTGGGACATAATAGTGGAGCCGTGTATTGATGGGTCCATATGACGTAAATCTTGGCATCCTCTTTCTCCGGTTTCAAGCCTATCTAACGGCAAAGTCAAGCAGTGTATGTACTTAATCCGTAGTATAGCATCGAACAAATGGTTGGACAATATCTGGGTTATGGCGTGACTTGACGTTATTGTTTGGTCGAGAACCTGATGTTATAGTATATTTGATGTGTGTTATCGTTTAAATTGAGTAGTAAGGCTAAAATCGAAAGGAGGGCAAACATGTGGTAGGACTGCACTTAAAAGTGGGGTGAGAGAGGGTATTGAATAAAGTGAATTAAGTTTCATTTGTAGGTCTTTTTTGATCTGGGGGTATCCAAGGCGGAGGTGGGACTTTAAAATGAAAAAGTTCATGTGGCGTCCAAA
>JBCCFC010000121.1:0-16617 GCA_039029935.1 Chloroflexota bacterium | reverse complement strand
TGTATCGGTTTGACCTTTTTTCAGCAGAGTCATAAATAGAAGTAAAAAGAGGTGTTGCTTTCGTAGAGCAACACCTCTTTTTACTTCTATTCGTTTACGCAGCCAGCCATGTGCGTAACTGTTCAACCTGCGCCATTATCGCCCGGCGACTTGTGCCACCTGCGACATCACGCTGTTCGACACTACGGTCAAAATCCCAGACCTCTTCAACATCATCCTCAAAGGAATCGTGCAATTTGAGCAAATCGTCCACCTCTAGCTCAGACAGCGGAACGCCCTGCAATTCCGCCATCTGCACCGCCGCCCCCGCCACGTGATGGGTCTCGCGGAAAGGGACACCTTTGCGCACGAGATACTCAGCCAAATCGGTTGCCAGCATCTCGTCTGTCAACGCGGCGCGCATGTGTGGCACATTCACGGTTAGCGTCGAGATGACGCCACAGGCAATCTGGAGCGAGTTGTGCAAATTATACACTGTATCAAAAAGGGGTTCTTTGTCTTCCTGCAAATCCTTGTTAAAGGTGCTGGGCAGACCCTTCATCGTCGTAAGTAGCCCGGTCATGTTGCCCAAGATACGCCCGGATTTGCCCCGCAATAGTTCCAATGAATCGGCATTTTTCTTTTGCGGCATCAGGCTGCTGCCCGTGCTATAGGCGTCGGCGATGGTGACAAAGCTAAACTCACGGCTGCTATAGATGATCAGGTCTTCGGCCAGTCGACTCAAATGCGTCATCGTCAACGTGGCCCAGAATTGGAACTCGGCGATAAAGTCACGGTCGCTCACGCCATCCAAGCTGTTTGCTGTGATATCGGCAAAGCCCATTGATTCAGCCAGTGCCATGCGGTCCACATCAAAGGGATTGCCAGCCAGCGCACCATTGCCGAGCGGTGAGACATTGACACGCGCAGTTAGTTCATCCAGCCGTTGTGCATCACGCTGCCATGCCCATGCGTGACTGAGCAGCCAGTGGCTCCAACGAATAGGTTGAGCAGGTTGGAGATGTGTGTAGCCGGGCATCAGAATGTCAAGCTCTTGTTCGGCACGGTCTGCGGTGGTGGCGATGAGTTGATGCAGGTGGGTGCGCAGTTGCGCAATCTCACCACGCAGCCATAACCGCACATCGGTCGCTACCTGATCATTGCGACTACGCCCTGTGTGTAATTTTCCTGCAACTGCCCCAATCAGTTCGGTCAAGCGACGCTCATTGGCGGTGTGGATGTCCTCATCCCCGGGCTTTAGCTCAAACTGGTCCGCTGCCCACTCTGTTGCCACTGCATCCAAGCTGGCCACAATTTCAGCGGCCTCATCATCGGTGATAATGCCGCTGACCGCCAATGCCTTGGCATAGGCTTGGCTCCCTTGGATATCAACCTGCCACATCCGTTTGTCAAAGGTAATCGAGTCGTTAAATTCTTCCATCAAGGGGTCTGTCCCGCCCGTAAAGCGTCCACCCCAGAGTTTGGTACTCATTTGTTTGTCCTGTCTGTGTTTGTCCTGTCTGTGTTTGTCCTATCTGTGTTTGGTGAGGCGGTGTTCGGTAGGTCAGTAAGTCGGTATTCGGTTACGGACTTACCGACCTACTGAATACTGGCACACCGACTACATTGCCACGACAAAAGCAATCGCCCGTTCTTGGTCATGGCTAAGGCTGACCGACCACTCTCGCCACCCAATCTCTGATGCTCGTTCTGCTGCTTTGTTATGCAAATGAAGGCTGGGCGCGCCACTCTGCTTGTTGCGTACCACCTCAAAATCTGTCCATGCAACATCTTGGCTCCAGATGCCTGTGCCCAGTGCCTTGCCTGCGGCCTCTTTAGCGGCAAATCGTGCGGCCAGCGATTCAGTCTGCCGTGCATTAGGCTTGTTTAAGCAGTGGTCCAATTCATTTTGTGTATAGACGCGACGCAGAAAGCGGTCGCCATGTTTATCAATTGCCAGTTGAATGCGTTCAATTTCTACTAAATCAACACCAGTAGTTAGCATAATCATGCCTCTTGTATATAGTATCAAGACCGCCAGATTGGTCCAATCTAGCGGACCTGAAAACATAATTTTACCTCGATAACTCTAATCATTTCTACTGATAACGTAGAACACGGTTTAAGGTGTTGAGTTGCTATGATTCAACCGACTGATGACCGATTGCAAGCATACTATTGCTATACTATTCGCTCTCTGGTCCCGCCACAACTTGCACATAGTTGTCGGCATTCAAGTATTGTTTGGCGACGCGCTGAACATCGGCGACGGTGATACCATTGATGACACCCGAATATCGCTCCAGATAATCTAGCCCTAGCTGTTCCCACTCCATTGTGAGGATATTGCCTGCAATGCCTGCATTGGTCTCCAAGGCCAGCGGCATGATGCCTGTCATGTACGCTTGTGTATCGGACAGTTCCGAAGCATCCACAGGTGTATCGGCCATGCGCGCAAACTCGTTGCGGATGCTCTCAATCGCTTGATCTACATTAGCAGGGTTGACGCCAGCAATGGCATTCCATGATCCCGCTATTTTGCGTGTATCACAGGCACTATAGCTATAATAGGCCAAGCCCTGCTCCTCACGCACCTTCTCACCCAAGCGACCCATCATGCCAAATTGTCCCAGAATTGAGTTAGCGACCCGGATGGCGTCAAAATCAGGGTTTGTGCGTGGCACAGCCGGAACCCCCAACACAATATCGGACTGCACTTTGTCTGGCATGGCGTAAAACTGTTTCTGTGCGTTGCTGGGGTGAATTACGGACGCGAGGTCCTGTGGAATCATCTCACCTGTCCAGTCACCCAGTGAACCTCCAATGGTTTGCAGCACATCCTGGGTCTGTACATCACCAACCACCACGATGACTGCACCTTGTGGCGAGTAATACGTGTTATGAAAGTCAACCAAGTCTTGGCGAGTGATAGCATTGACCGAGTCAGTGTAACCCGTTGTCGTCCTGCCATAGGGATGCTCGCTGCCGTACATGGCTGCATTAAAGTGTAGGCTAGCAACTTGCTGTGTATCCTGCTCACGCTCTTGGATGGCAATCAGGCGTTGGTTGCGAATCAACTCCATGTGCGGTTCAGGGAAGGTCGGGTTACGCAGGATGTCCGCCAGTACTGTCACCATTGTCGGCAGGTCCTCGCTGAGGCTGTTGCTGTGAAAGCTGACCGTGTGTTTGCCGCTGCTCACGCCAAGGCTTGCGCCCACAGATTCGATGGTCTCGTTGAAGCTGTCAAAGTCATAGCTGGCACTGCCACGTGTCAACATGCTGGAAGTGAAGCTGCTGACACCAGTTTTGTCGGCAGGGTCCTGCACCGCACCCACATTGAGACGCCCTTCGAGGACAGCAACAGGGGCCGCGTGGTTTTCGTACACCAACACGGTGATGCCGTTATCCAGAACAGTGCGTGTAATGTTTTCGGTATTTGGTAGTGATAAGTTCATATGTCTCTCTTTATTCCGGCCCATACCAGCCAACAGTCTGCTTATCCTTGGCAAAATAGGTCTGCGCGACACGCTGAACATCTTCAGCCGTCACGGCACTTAGTTGATCCAACCACGTCTCCAGCCAGTCGATGTTGGCCACAATCTCGCTAAAACCCAGCCAGTAGCCCTGATAGGTCACGCTTTCGTTGCTATATGCAAACTGCGCCTTGGTCTGCTTGATGGCTTTTTCCAACTCCGCTGCGGTCACACCCTCGTTTTGCACCCGTTCAATTTCAACCCAGATAGCATCCTCGACCTCTTGATGGGTGCTGTTGGGTGCAAGTGTGGCATAAAATGAGAAGAGGTTGGGGTCGATGGTGGGACGGAAGGAGCAAGATGTGTTGACCGTCAATTGAGATTCAACCATTGCTTTGTAGAGGCGATTGCTGCGATTGTTGGTTCCGCCGCCAAACAGCCCCATGCCCTTTGCACCGCCCAGCACAGCATCCATGACCGTCATGGGGAAGAAGTCATCCTCAGTCGCCCTGGGTGCATGAAAGACCATCATCATGTAGCTTGTTGGATCGCTGCCTTTCATAGAAATTCGACGTTCAGCCTTCTGATCAGGCTCGGTAAGTTGCATTTTGGGAACAGTGGGGCCAGCAGGCAATTCGCCAAAATATTGCTCAAGTTTTGCCAACATCTCCTGCGTATCAAAGTCACCGACGGCCACCGCCAAGGCATTGTTGGGTGTGTAAAAAGTTTGGTAGTGATTGTAGAGATCGTCACGTTGCATGGTGTTGAGGTCGCTCTTCCAACCAATGACTGGGTGATGATAGCTGTGAACACGGAACGCCGCCGCCTGTACTTCCTCATAGAGTTGATAGAAATAGCTGTTCTCGCTGCCTTCACGCTCGCTGATGATGACCGTACGCTCGGATTCGGCCTCCTCGACATCAAATAGCGAATTGACCATACGGTCGCTCTCAACTTGCAGAGCGAGGTCAATGCGATCTGATGGGAATGTCTCGAAATAGGTCGTCCAGTCATTTGAGGTCATGCCATTGAAGACACCCCCTGCACGGGAAACTGCTTTGTCAAACTCACCGCTGGGAAACTGCTCTGTGCCTTTAAAGAGCATATGCTCAACCCAGTGGCTGATGCCCGTTGTCCCCGGCAGCTCATTACGGCTCCCCACGCGGTAAAAGACCCAGAAGCTAGCAACCGGGGCGACATGGCTTTCTTTCAACAGGACTTGCATCCCGTTGTTTAACTGTGTTTTGGTTAAATTTTCAATTTTCATGAATGCATTTCCAATTTGATTAAAATCGTTCAAATTACTTTCGTAGAGAACATTCTATCATGGCAGCATTAGAAGAGTGAAGTTTGTAGAGTGATGGTGAGAGGGGGAGAAAGGGAGAGGGGAGAAAGTAAAAAAATTTGATAAATTTATTCTACCTCGTAGTGAGCTTTTCACCGTGCCACTATGTCGCTGTGTCTCCCCCTCTCCCTTTCTCCCTTTCTCCCCCTCTCACCATCGGCAATTGAATCGTAAAAGTCGCCCCTTGATCCCGCCCAGCGGATTCCGCCACGATGTCGCCACCGATGCCTCGGATTAGCTTTTTGGCGATATATAGCCCCAATCCCTTGGATGATTCACCACCAGTCGGTTGGGCCGTGAGGCGATGGTATTTTTGGAAGAGATTTTTCATATCTTGTGTGGATAGCCCTTGGCCCTGATCGATGACTGAGATGTGAATCTGCTCTGGCAAATGTTCAACATTGATGTTGATGGTTGTGTTGGGATAGGTATATTTGACTGCGTTGGAGATGATATTATCGAATACCTGCGTGAGTGCATTGCTCATGTCCAGTTGACTGCCCGTTGCGATTCCTGTGGTGATTTGCTCAAACTCAGGCGGATATGCTAGTGTGAGTTGTATCCCTTTTTCCTCGGCCTGTGGCTGTAGCTGCTCTACCGACGTGTGCAAAAGCGGGGCAATGAAAATACGCCTACCTGTGTCCGGTTCGGTCGAGGGTGATACGGCTGCACTATCTGTATTATCTGTATTATTTGTATTATTTGTATTATCTGTATACTTGCGTCGGTTCTCCTCTAGCAGATGCTCGATCAAGCCCACCATTGTGTGTGTACTTTGGGTGACACGATGAAGAGACCGTTCCACCTGTTCGGGTGAGAGCTTTTGCCAACGACGGAGCAGCGAATTCACGCTCAGATCAATGGCACTCAACGGGTTGCGCAGATCATGTACCACCATGCCCATCAACTCATTATTTTCAGCAATCATGGCCTCCAGTGCCTGTGTGCGCTGCGTGACTGTCTCCTCCAACCGCTGTGCATATTCACGCTGCTCACGATGCATCAAGGTCAATTTGAGCATACTGGCGATTTGTACACGCAACGACTCATAGGCAACACCTTCACACGGTCCCATGCTGACAAGAGCCTGGCCGATAAAGGTATCTTGATAGTGTAGAAGCATGTACATCCACTGTTGTGGGTGCGGTTGTGCAAGCTTTCCTGGCGGTAATAGCTGCGCGGCGGGGTAGACAGGGCCACCATCCGCCATAATTTGACACACCGTCTGCTCATAGGACACAACCAAACGAACGTTTTTATCTGGTTCTGGATAGGTATCAAACAGTGAGATATAGCAGTAGTCAATCCCCAATCGTTGTAATGTACTCGCAAGGACGGGACCAAGTGTTTCAAGGGTTGAGTTATAAAGTAGCTCACGCCCATTCTGTTCGATAGCCGTTGTCATCCATTGTTTCTGTTTTTGGTGGCGTAACGCTTCATTGCTCAATAGGCGATAGGCATCGAAGCATAGGTTCATCGAGCGGTTGCCAGCAGCACTCTTTCCCAGATAGGTTCTTGTCAACTCCAGTGTACCGTCGATTATTTTTTGCCCAAAAGAGATATTCGACACAAAGGTCGGTATGGAATGGATCAGATGTCTCAAGGATGTCATGAATTCTGTTGAATTTGGATTTTCTAAATCATAGACAAACCCCCGAACAACATTATCAAAAATAGATTGGTCAGTATACGAACGATTCATCTTTAACCAAGACCGATAGGTTAGATATATATTTTTTTCGTAGAGTTTATGAAACTCTTTTGCAGAGACAGAAAAAGGGAAAGGGGCGTCGGTTGCATCATCATTCAACCCTTTTTGTATCAAGTAATATCCACAGGATTCTCGTTGGATCAGCTTTGTCTCTAAAATGGTTCGAGAAAACTGCAAAGAGTGCCTATCATCGTTGGGTGTTAGACTTTCAGCTTTTTCTAAGCGTCTATCGAGCGTACCCTCAGCCAATATATCCAGAAGACGCTCAACCGCCGTGTATCCCATCAAATACATAGGCTGCTCAACGGTGGTTAAAGAGGGACGAAGCCACAAGCAAGCATCAATATTATCAAATCCGGCGACGGCAATATCCTGTGGCACGTGTATCCCACGACTCTGGAGCGCCTCAATCACCCCCAGAGCCATTTCGTCATTTGCGGCGATAATCACATCTGGCGATAATTGACGACCCTCGATTAGTTCTTCGACTGCATAGATGCCAGACATTTTTCGGGAATCTCCCTCAAAGACGAAATCAGGATCATAGGGAATATTATGCTGCTGAAGAACATCTATGTAGGCCCGATAACGCGCATCCGCAGATTGTTGTGCAGGATTCCCCGTGATAAACGCCAATTGTCGATGGTTACATTCCGAGATCAGGTAGGTCAAAAGTTCCCTCATCCCTTGATAATTGTCAATTTCAATAGAGATATTGGGACTGCCATTTGCGGCTTGCTTTGATGGCAGATCATTTGATGGCAGATCATTTGATGGCAGATCAGTCATTGATGCAGGTTCGTTTGCGGCTGGGTCCATAGGATGTATGCTACCAATATTCACCATCGGTACTGCACGATAACGTTGATAAAAGTTGGCAACCTCTGGCAAAGAGCAGTAACTGTCCACCACCTCAGCCATGACAATCAGCCCATCCAGCAAGTTCGGGTCGATAATCTCGTAGACAACGTAATCACCAATTTGGTGATACTCATTTTGTAACGGCGTGTCAACACCGACGGGTGTCATCGCATAATAGACGACCGTGACGCCATACTCACTGGCGGCATCACGAATTCCCGCACAGACATGGTGTTCATACTCGGAGCGCAGTCCGCCAATGAGAACACCGATGAGTGGTTTGGGGTTCATGTCTATCGTCTGGTTATTCCTACTCGTTATTTCCAACTGCGCCTCGTGCCGGTCCTGTATCTCACCCTTATTTTTCATAATATATCCATAGCTTATTCACAATAAACCCAAGAAAATATGTAGACCCCTGACTAGGAATCTCATACTGCCTCATGACTTCATTGATGGAGTATTGAATTGGTTTATCCAAGTTCCGACTGTGTGTGTAAGAAAAGACAAAAACAAAGATACTCAAATAGATTGTCTCACTGTATTAGACGAACAATGACCATTTAAGTTTCGATTTTATCAAAAATATTACACAACGATAATGTGCATAGGAGAGGCGTATATGTTTGGCACCTTATCGGGGAGACAATAGCAACAGTTGCGTCTGTCAAAAAAATAAAGAGGAGAAACGATCTAAGCCATTCCTCCTCTTGATGAGTAGCGTTTCAGTTCGAGATTATTTTATACGAATGCACATGTCTCTCGGACACCTATTTCTGCAATATCGGTAAATAGACTGTCCAACCTGCTCGTTGTTGATTCACCCTCCCCATATCCATCAGCGGATATGTACCATCTGCCATGACCATCTCCAAGATGTAATGATGATTGGCATTCATATCACTCATTTCAATCTCGTAGCGGTAATCCGCACCGTTTGCTGAACCCTGCGCCAGAATCATCTGCGCATCGCTGGTCAGACGCACAGGCTCACTCACGGTACCATCCTCACGAATATCAAGCCGCAACACATGGAAGCCAATGAGAGCAGTTTCATCCACCGTTGACCATGACAGCACCACCATGTCATTTTCGTGGTTGACCTCTCGATTCACCAACACGATATTGGTTGGATTGAAGATGCGCACGGTGTCCGTCACAGTATGCGTATACACCTGCACTGTATTGATTGTCGCGCTGTCTGGTAATGACGATGTGTCTAACGCTGCCACAAACTCAACAGTCACATCCCATACATCACTGGGGCCAAAGTCTTGTCCAAAGCCATTGGGTACAATTTGTGTCAAATCACTCCACAGAATCTGCCCATTATTGGCGGTGGTGTCGGCTTGTGGCGTTGTGCGTAGCCCCACAAAATTCAGGTAGGCAGTACTATAGGTGTCGGTCAGTGGTAAGGTCGTAATTGTGGTTGTGCCTGTGTTGGTGATGCGAATTGTGAATGTTACTGTTTGGCCGGGCATCACTGGATCGGGCGTATTGAGCAATTTCTCGACAGCGAGACTGGCTGTCCCAACAGGTTCGGTCACGTTAACACAGCTATGCCCCAGATTGTTGGTTGTCACTGTCTCGGCCTCATCACTAGCCACCGTCGCCACGTTAAACAGTTGTCCACTGCTACACGGCGAGAAGGTGTTCATAAACGTACACGTCACGGTTTCGTTGTTACCCAGCGCAATGCTTGATGGGTCGCTGCCACCGCTACAGCTCGCATTGGCGAGTGACCAATCGGCAGGGACCGCTTCCGCCACGTGATAAGTTCCGGGCACAAGGCTGTCATAGGTGACGCTGGCTGTGCCGCCATTGGTTGTGAGTTGAAAACTGCCACTTCCCAGCGAGCCGCTCCCTAGGTCATTGCTGGTAAAGTCAAAGGCTGCATCACCGACATCCGTCTGTTCGACGACCACGATACTGCCTCGTACATCTGTGTTGGTGAAGGTGCAGGTGACTGTTTGCCCTACGCTCACAGAAATACTGCTGAGATTATCGCCGTTGCTACAGGATGCGCCCGTGAGCGACCATCCAGCGGGGACAGTTTCGGTGACATGGTATGTGCCAGCCACCAAGCCATCAAACGTGGTCGAGGCTGTATTGACAGTGGTGGTTAGCTGAAAACCACCGCCGTTGAGTGCGCCGCTGCCTAAGTCATTGCTGGTAAAGTCAAATGTGCCATCTGCTCCAACTGTATTTTTGACGATGACCAACGAGCCGCCCTGTGGCTCTTGCAGGACAACCGTCACCGCACGCCATTCTTCATTGATGCCACCAATCGTCGATGTGCCTGTACTCCCTACTGCTGATTGTATTGCATCCCCAACCGCATAGCTTGCCGCATCCCCCGCACTGCTTGTGCGCACATTGTATGTATTGGAGAGACCGCTGCCGCCAAAGTTGATGCTGTTGCCACCATCACGATCCATACCAAAGAAGCGAACAATCGTGGTATCCCCCACCGTTGCGGTGACACTGGGTGCGGCTGGACTATTGCTTGTGCCTGTGCCAGCAGCAGAGCCATGAATGGGATTGACGGTATCAGTTCCGGTGTAGTGACGAATCGACCCTGCTGCCTGTTCATTGCCCGACCAGCTAAAGGTTGCTGTACCCGAATCTCCGTTGACAATACGATAGAATACGGCCATCGTCACTGCCGAGCCGCTGTGACCGCTGTCCACGCTTTGCCAACCTGCGGGGGCTGTGATACTGCCCACATTGCCATCAACAACAATAGCGGCCAAGAGGAGATCACCGTCGGTCAACCCACCGGGGATGCTGATGCCCATCGAGGTCGTATTCGATGTGGCTGTGGCCGTACTTTCCGTCACAAAGGCGGGAGAGGCTAGGCGCGCACGGCCTGCTTTGGCAGACATCGGCGATGGCGTTTGCGGTTGATGGGTTGGCAGGCTTGCACTGCGCTCTGCTACTGGTATGCGATGATGTATTGCAGACGTATCCCGTCTGGCAAGCACAGCCGGAATGCTATTGACTGTAACCGTCAACTGGATATTGACCGTCGCCGATGGTGCGATTGACCCCACGCCACAGATGACGGTTGATGTCCCGCTACACTCACCCTGTGTTGGTGTTGCGCCCACGGGTGTTACCTCAGCGGGCAGTGTATCGGTGACGGTGACATTGGTGGCCGTGATCATGCCGATATTGGTCACGGTTAAGGTATAGAGCAGATTTTGCCCTGTTTCGATGCTCGTCAGATGGGCAGTCTTTTCGATGCGTAGATCGACTAGATCGTTGCCAAAGCCAAAATCTAGCGTGTGATTATTCTCGCCAGCATTGCTCGTTGAGAACGCAATGGTTGCAAATCCCATATGGGTAGTGTCATCAGCATCGCTGTCGGCCAAATCGGTCTTATGATCGTTGGTGCTGATGCTGTTGGCATTTTGAATCGTCACCGAATTGACGTTCAGATTGCTGTCAGCGAGGTCAATGCGCAGCTCATAGTTGTTGTTTGCCAACAGCGAACCGCTGCTGATGTTGGTATCATTCAGTCCGCCAAAGACATAGTTACCACCACTATCTGTCACGGCTGAACCCACCAGCGCACCACTGTTGTCCATGTCATAGAGCCGCACCGTTACATCGCTGATGCCACCCTCCGAGGGGTCCTGAATGCCATTGCGGTTGGTATCCACCCAGACACGATTGCCGATCTCCACGGGCGCAGCCTGACACATGGCAACTGGGTCGCCCAATCCACCCGCCTTGCCCTGCAAGGTTCCGTTGTCATAGACGATGATGTAGCCATTCTCGCGGTCTCCGGTCAATGTGTCGAATTTGATAATCCCCTGCGAGTTGGCGTTATCCAGCGTACCACCGATGGGGTCCATCGCCGTTGTCACCACATCATCTGTCTGTGGCACAATGATCAATCCGCCGGATGTGACTTCGTTGTGCCCTTGGCTACTCGCCGCACCAATGCGAAAGAGATCCTCATGGTAATACTCCCCATTGCCACTGGGGCCATCTGTGGTGGAATTGGTGTTGATGGAGTGACCGGGGTCTGTGACCAAGCAGGTAGCATTGCTGTTTTCCATAACCCACACACCACCCACGCGACAGACATGCACGATATCGCCACCCGTTTCCACATCATTGAAATTATTTGTGCCTGCCACGCCCGATATGGCTGGGTATTGCTCAAATCCTGCCTGCATTCCATAGCGGTCGGCAAACCCAAGCACCATGTCACCCTGGCTATTAAAGTCGATGTCCGTCAGCATCGGGGCCGACTCTGCAATAAATCCTTTGTGGGTTGTGTTTAAAGAGACATCATTCCAGTTATCTCGCCAAGGCATCCAGTCACTGTCTTCCTGATGACCACCAAAGTTACTTTTATGTTCGCGTCCAAAGTCGAGATCAAACGAGAGCTCGGTTGAGAACCCATTGACGACATTATCTGGATCAAAGCTCAGAATATGCGCTTCGAGGTTTGCCGATGTGCCACTATTCTCCGCGGAACAGACACCGCCCACATACCCTGCGCCATCGTGAAAGGCCAACGCCCAAGGGCGAAACACACCGTTGGTACAGGTGGGGATATTGGTCAATCCAGAGAGCAGATAGCGGTTGACCAACGCACCCGAAATGGCGGAACCATCAGTCGGCACAGCACTGGTGTCATGCAAATCCACGCTGATGATGGCCTGTTCGCCGCTGTTGAGGTTGAGCGTCCAGAAGCGTGTCCCTGTGTGGTCAAAGTCTGCATCACCAAAGCCAGCCTTGCCCACCTTACCAAAGGCATCCAGGTCTACATTGGCCTGTATGGGGTCGGTCGAAAGCTGATAATCACCTGACGTACCGCTGTCAATAGCACCCGTCGTTGTGGTCCGTGTCACGCTGCCAAAATCGAGAGCTGCCCCGCCATTGCTAGGAGAAACTCCTTGTAGCGTAAAACTGGTCACGGTAGACGCACCCACATTGATGGCATAGACGCCGCCCAACCCGGCTGGCCCCACAGCAACATGGCGTTTGAGGACTGCTGTTGTGTAAATTGCCTGAGTCTCACGGTGTAGGTCTGCCCCCCAAACTGCACCAATCTGCGCAATGCTGGCGACCGCTTGCGGGTTGGGTCCGCTGCCGCCATCTTTGGCCGGAATGCCACTGGCTGTGTATGGAATCTGAACATAGGCAGCGTTGGTGTTGCCCGTGATTGCCCCATTTTCATAGCAACTCAAGGCAATATCGGGGTCCGCCTGACAGAAATCAGTTGGATTTTGCACCGCCAAATCAATACTGCTGGCATCGCCATCTGCCACAAACTGGACGGTTGTCTCGTTGTTGGCCCCTTGAACACCGGGCTGCAAATAGCTGGGCAACCCCGTAAACTCAACTCGATAAGGACCCGAATCGCTTGGCGTCAACGAGTATGTGCCATCAGCAATGGTAGTCGTGTTGCCAACACTCACACCGCTGTCATCATAAACCGTCACGGTAATCCCTGACACACCCGACTCATCTACATCATTTGCGCCATCGCTATCCAAATCACGAAAGACTGTCCCCATGATTGCGGTTGGCGCATCCGGGGTATTCGGGGTATCCGGCGCAAAATCCGGTTCATGGTTCAACACCGCCTGTACAACAGTTGCCTGGCTGGGGAACTGCGCCCAAATCGTCTGTTTGCCTTCTGTGACCTCCTGTTCTTCAAAAGGGGACAATGGTACGACTGTTGTCAGCACCAACATAAGACTGATGGCCCATCGAACCCACTGCCATTGTTGTCGATTGATCCCTTGGTATCCTCTGCCCATAAGACTCTTTCCTAGCGCCGCACATCCGGCTGAATTGTCACCGTGACTCCTTGGAGCAGCGTAATCACATCGACATCCAATGCACAGGCAACCCGTTGTGCAGTTCTCAACGTGACATTCATGTCGCCTGTCTCGATGCGCACAAGATAGGTCTTGTTCATGCCTGCCTTCTTGGCTAACTGTGCCTGAGTCATCTCATTGGCCCGTCGTATGGTCCGTACACTGTGTCCAAAACGGTGATAAATTTCCTCGGTTTTTTGTTGCGTATCTTGGCTCATCTGATTTCCTCCGAATGGTTGCAAAGCTAACTATTTTTTATGCATAAAAAAATAAAATATACCGAGAAACATTTCCTGCTTCTTGATTAAAACAATTTATAAGTTATCATTTGCAGTCTAATTAGTAGGCAGCAAATGATTGCCATAGCATACAATGAAGGTGTCACCAGCATCGTCACCAAGAACGTCACCAAAATGTCATCAGGAAAAATGAAGAACTATTTTGGTTTAGATTCAGTCATTTGGCTTAGTCAGTTGATAGTGGATGGCCGAGCGTTGACAGTTGGCTGGTCACGCTGCAACCTTGCAACCTGCAACCTGCAACCTTACTGTGCTATAATAAGAATGCAACTTGCAACTTTGCAGCCTGCACAAGGAGAGCACGATGATTAAATTTCCATATGCCGTTCGTGATTTTGAAAAACTGATGGATGATGGTTATCTCTATATCGACCGAACCCACCACATCCGCTTTGTGGAAGAATGGGGCTATGAATTGCTCTTTATGCGCCCGCGTCGTTTTGGAAAGAGTCTGTGGCTGTCCACCTTAATGAATTACTATGATGTTGCGAAGGAAGATGACTTTGAGCGGCTCTTTGGTCATTTGGCGATTGGGCAGGACCCAACACCGATGCGTAATAAATATATGGTGATGCGTTGGGATTTTTCGACAATAGAGGTCAGCGGTGACATCAGCGATATTCAGCAATCGTTGAAGAAATATCTGAATGACATGATGATGGAGTTTCAAGCTCAATACCAACATTGGCTGACGCAATCGATTAAGATTGATGAGTACGATGCGTTTTCTTCATTTCGTTCATTGGTTTCAGCGGTTAAACACTCAGGATACAAACTTTATCTCTTTATCGACGAGTACGACAACTTTGCCAACGAGGTGTTGATGGTCCCCAAGCAAAAAACGGCAGAGGAAACCGATGCACAAAGGCAACGCTATATCAATTTGGTCAAGGGTGAGGGGTTGTTTAAGACCTTGTTTAAAAACTTGAAGAGTGCAGGCTCAGGTGATGGGCTGGATCGTGTGTTTATGACAGGCGTGTCGCCCATTGTGTTGAGCGATGTCACTAGCGGTGCGAATACCTTTCAGAATATCTCATGGCGGCGTGAACTCAATGAACTGTGCGGATTTACAGAGACCGAGTTGCGCGAGTTGGTCGCACAGTTGCTGGATAACCCTGAACTACAAGATGTGGTCGAGGACAAGGATGGTGAACTTGTAAATATGATGACGTTGATGGAGAACTATTATAACGGTTCTCTGTTCATCGAAGATTTTCGCAAAGGCAAAGCTGAGAACGTGCCAAAAGTTTATAACCCAACCTTGACCTTTCATTTTCTGAAAGAGTTTCAAGCCCAACAGGAGTATCCGACAGAGTTGCTCGATGAAAATTTGACGCCCGATGACCATAAGCTAAGACATATTGCTGCGTACAAAGCGGGTCCAGAACTCCTTGATGATGCTTTTGCGCTTGATCGAGCCATTCACGTGCGGACATTGCGCAGAAAATTTGGTGTCCGTGATTTGCTCAACGCCAACCTGCAAAAGGAGCGTCTGGCCGTCCTCCTCTGTCATCTGGGTGCGTTGACGCCAGCGGGACGAGGGCCAGCGAATAAAATCCGTTTGGAGATTCCGAACCTGGTCATTCAGCAACTCTATAGCGAACGTGTGTTGATCCACCGTGTGAAAAGCGACGATAGTATGGTTCAGGCAGGCATCGCCGCAGCAGATGCACTTTTTGAGACAGGAGATATCGAGCCGCTTTGTCTCTTTGCCCAAAATCATTTGCTCAAGCTATACAGCGGGCGGGATGCGCGAGACTTTAACGAAGGTACGCTCAAGACCATTTTTATGATGCTGCTTTACCATACGGATATGTATCTGATGTACTCAGAGGCAACCATCGAGCGTAGCTTTGGTGACTTGTTGCTGTTGGCGCGACCCGGAATGCGTGATAGCGGAATCTACGACATTTTGATTGAGTTTAAGCAGTTATCGCTGAACAAGGCAACCAAAGAAGTACCCACGCAAAAGGGGGCGACGAGGCTTGAAGCATTGACTGAGGACGAGGCCATGACATGGTCGCGCGATGAATTAAAGGCGTTGAAAAATGTGGAGACTAAGTTTACTGAGGCGGAGAATCAGCTACACAAATATCGGCAAAAGTTAGTGGCACAGCATGGAGACGACTTGAAGCTGCGTTGCTATCCGGTGGTAAGTGTGGGGTTTGGTCGGATTTTGTGGAGTGAAGTATAGTTAATAGTTCAACCTTTCAACCTGCAACTTGCAATCTGCGACATGTATCAAGTGCGAATGTGATGAGAAGGAGAGGATATGAGTTCACAGCCTGTTCAGAACCCAGAACGCCCAGACCCCATTCCTGAGCGGATCGGGTTGGGGATATTTACCGACCGAGAATACGAGATGGACTCGCTCATGGAGTGGGCGGAGATGGTGGCTGAGAAATATGGACGGAGCCAAGCCCTTGTCTCCCATCGGCGGTATGGCAAGACAGCCATCATGGAGCGCTTTTACAACCGACTCTTCTGGGAACGCGATGATGTGATGCCTTTTTACTTTGAGATTCATGATGGTGTCCGCAAAATCTGGATCAACAAATTAGCAAAGCTCTATCTCTATTCATTTCTACAACAGTTTTTGGCCTATCGTACAAAGAATGCGAACCTTGCGTTTAACTCTAGTTGGTCTTGGGAAGAGCTTTATTCAATTGCAGAAAAGAATGATGAACCCTACGTCATGAAGAAAATTCTCTGGTGGGAAAAAGACAAAAGCATGGATGAGTCTATCAAAGTGGACTTGGTGCTGCAAAATTTACCCCAAGAATTTGCGGTTGAAACAGGACTGAGCATCATTGTCATGTTTGACGAGTTCCAACGGCTCAACCAGGTGCTTTATGATGATGAGGCATTGACTCGCCCGACAGGTCGCTACACAAACGCCTATTCGACAGCTGCCGAGTCGTCACGTGCGCCTATGTTGGTTGCGGGCTCACAGGTAACAATTTTGACGGAATATGCGCTGATGGGGTCGATGATGGGGCGTGTTAAACGCTTCTATATAGACCGCTTGCCCATCTATGGTGCGATGGAGTTGGTGCTGAAATATGCACAAAAACGCAAAATCGATATCTCGCTCGATATGGCACAC
>JBCCFC010000120.1:0-16628 GCA_039029935.1 Chloroflexota bacterium | reverse complement strand
GATTTGTACCAACGATACGCTTTGTATCAAGCATCTTACCTAATTGAACATCATATCGGGCATACACAGGGGGTATAGCCCAATGAGCCGGAATCTCACCCAACCACTCAACCCCCGAAACTCGCAACGGAACATCCGCCCCCAGCCCACGCGTGACAGCTTCCGAGATGACTGCCTGTCGCTTCGCCGCCAGCAGCGTCAACAACTGTTCCATTGCGGTGATGAGGTTGTCGATTTTTGCTGTTTCTCGGTCGAGGTAGTCTGCAATTTCACTCTGTTTGTTCAAAGAAGGAAGTAAGAATTCAAGGTCTTTGACTTCCGAAAAGTTTAAACCTTCTCGTGACGAACCAACTTGGCTGTTAAATATTTGTGTTTGCACCGAGTGCGACATGATTACATAGTAGAGGAAACGGGGAATAGTTTTTTCCGTCAATGGTCGAATAATACAAACATGTTGATTCACATTCGCTGGGGGGAAATCAGGTGGCACAATGCTACATCTTCCAAGTGACGCACCTGTAATGTTTAAGAGAATGTCACTATCCTGAACTCTTGTTGACTTCATCTCCGCATCAATATTTTCATGAATAAATACAACATCATCTAGTTTCAGCCCTGAAAAATGAACATTCTGGCTTCGGATAAACATGACGCCATTATTGGTATACACATCAGAACCGCCTTTGGGCGTTTTGCCACTACCTATTCGGGATGCGATAAATTTAATTTTCGTTGTTTCCCAACTTGACGGAGTATACTCAGCGCAAGAATTTAATTTCATCGAATCTATCCTGTTGTTTGTCCGAGTAATGAGATGATTTGCTGTTCAAGACTTTTCAAATCCGCATCAATCTCACTCACCGAACGCGGCGGTGTATACGAATAAAAATAACGATTAAAGTTAATCTCATACCCCGTGCGAATCTTCGCCTGATCTGCCCACGCATCGGCCACATGCGGAATCACCTGCTCATTGACATAACCCACCACCGATGCCTCGCCATCCTCACCGCGCACCAGCGGCACATTCTCAAAATCACGCAGTTGACTGTCCGGCTCGTATAATACCTCACGCCCGCCCTCTGCAAACCACCCCCAGACCCGTGCATGGGGATCATCGCTAGGCTTGCGTGTCTTGAGTACCACAGGTGCAGCATCGGGGTTCACATCCGTAAAGACATTGCGGAAGCGCGTCAACGCGGGCTTACGCCATTTACTCCCTCGCTGTTTGAGCAGGTCATTCATGAGTTTGTCAAACTCGCTCCAGTTTGCTCGTGGGGTGCGCCCTAGCTCCCTGTCAATGGCCTGCACATCATCAAGCAGATGCGGCTCGGCGTCGAGAAAATTGCTCTTGCGCTCTGTACTCATCTCATAGACCAGCCGCAGCGGTCGCTCGATGGGTACACGCTGATAGCCAAATTCCTCGTTGTCAAAAATCTTGCTCGTCGCGCTCTCTGCCAAATTGCCATACTCGCAGACAATGGCACGGATGTCGTCCGCAGTGAGCAACCGCCGTTTGTCCCCCATGCTACGCCGCATCGATTGATAACGCTCACGCGCATCGATCAACTGCACCTTGCCCCGCCGCTCCTCGCGCTTGCGGTTTGTCACAATCCAAATGTAGGTGCCGATGCCCGTGTTATAAAACATCTGCTCCGGCAACGCAATGATCGCCTCCAGCCAGTCATTGTCCTCAATCAGCCATTTGCGGATGTCACTCTCCCCGCTGCCTGCCCCACCCGTAAAGAGTGGCGACCCATTAAAGACAATCGCCAGCCGTGAACCAGAGTCGTGAATATGCTCATTCACAGGCTCAAATTTGCTGACCATGGGTTGGAGAAAGAGCAACGCTCCATCATTGACACGCGGCAAACCCGCATCAAAACGTCCGCTCTGTGCCTTGTGTTCTTTTTTGATCTCGCTCTGTTGCCGTTTCCAATCGACGCCAAAGGGCGGATTGGCAAGGAAGTAATCAAATTTTTCGCCCTTATGCTGATCATCAATCAGTGAATCACCAAATTTAATGTGACTGTTCTGTTTGCCCTTCATCAGTTGGTCCGAGGCGGCGATAGCATAGGCACGCGGATTAAAATCCTGCCCATAGACATGAAGATTGGCACTAGGGTTGAGTTCGCGGATATGGTTTTCCGCCTCAGAGAGCATCCCCCCCGTGCCACAGGTCGGGTCGAACAAGGTAAAGACTTTGCCCTTAGTCGTCAACAGATCATTGTCCGGTGTCAGTAGCAAATCGACCATCATCTGAATGACCTCGCGCGGCGTAAAGTAGTCACCCGCAGTCTCGTTGGCGGCCTCATTAAAGCGATGAATTAGGTTCTCAAATAGCAGACCCATTTGAATGTTATCCACGACATCGGGGTGCAAATCAATCTCGCTAAACTTGGTGACGATCAGATAGAGCAGATTGGCATCATTGAGTCGCTCAATTTCGACGGCAAAGTTGAAGCGTTCGAAGATGGTGCGCACATTGGCTGAAAAACTCTCGATATAGGTTGTCAGATGCTCGGCGATGTTTGAAGGATCACTTCTGAGCGTGGCAAAATCGAGCTGTGAATGGTTGTGAAAGCGTTGGCCCGCAACATTGTTGAGAATGGCATCAAGGGCCTCCCCCTGAATGCGCTCGTTGTGTTTATATTTTTTGTCATAGGCGTCCCATACCTGTGCCTTGGTCGCCGCAAGCACACAGTCAAAACGACGCAACACGACCATTGGCAACATAACACGCTCATATTGTGGCGGACGATAGGGTCCACGCAACAGGTCCGCGACCTGCCAGATAAAGTTAGAAATTTGTTGATGATCGGCCAATGCTATCTTCTCCAAATGATATGTTTGATGGTACAGGAACCTATAAAATCAGTCAACAGATAAGCCATGCTCTGGCTGAACGCTGACGGCTGACTGAACGCTTTTTCACGCTCTCAACCCCGCATCGCGCAACGTCGCCCGCAGCCACTGACTATCTTCCTTGCCAAATTGTGGCGCTGGTTCCTCTGTGTAATCTATGCGGAAGTCATAACGGACTCTGCTGCAAAAAGGTCAAAATCGCCCAAAAGTCCGACTTCTCACCAGTATAGAAGTCGGACTTTTTTCAGCAGAGTCATAACGGTTTTCAACATAAATTTGCTCAAGTAAATCACCAATCGCAATTCGTGGCTCATCCTCCCCCTTGCGTAGCGGAATCGGGATTTCCGGGATAGGCTGTGTCACGTTGAACGCATAGAGTGCTGCCCTTGGTCGTTGCCAGCCACGACTGACCATAATCCGATAGTGATACTCATCGTATTGAGGAGCTACATGAAATGGCTTGCCACTGCGGAGCAGGTCAATTTCGATAAAGTTGGTTCGAGACATAAAGATTTGTTCACGCTTTTTTCGATACTCAGTCCGTATAGGGATTCATGCCCGGAAAGGGATACACAACCATAACATCTATCCTCCACTACATCTATTAACTATCGGCATTCTACAGGAAGATTAGGGAGGGCAGGAAGAGACCAAGACTCAATGCTTACCCCTCCCTTGCCTTCCTGATCTTCCTGTAAAAAAATAGTATCGCAGGTTGGCAACCTGCGCAACAGATTGGCAATCTGTTGTACTACTTGTATACGTTCCTATGCAATAAAAAATAGTATCGCAGGTTGCCAACCTGCGCAACAGATTGGCAATCTGTTGTACTGTTTTTACCATAGTTGTCCTGTTAAATTAATGTCTTCACCCAAGCAGCAAACTCATGCGCAATCACAGCCGGGTCCTCCAGCAACAGCGGAATATCCGGTGCATTCCCCGCTGCAATCTTCACATGCAAAAAGACTGGCCCATCAATGTCATCAAGCTGACTCAACGTGGCCTCCAACTCAACTTCATCTGTAGCCCGCAACGTTGCCAGCCCCGCCGCCTCTGCCATGTCACCCAAGTTGACCCGTTGCGTATAGGTCGCCTGACCCCCTGTCGAGGCATAGGACTCGTTGTCCAGCACCACCAGCAATAGTTTGTGTGGTTGGTGATAGGCAATGCTGGCAAGCGAGGTCAAATTCATGAGCAGTGCGCCGTCGCCCTCTAGCACGACTACACGTTTCGCGGCTGATTCCGCAAGCGCAAGAGCCAAGCCCAAGCCGACGGAACTGGCGATGCCCATCGAGTCCAAAATGTAGAGATGCTGTGCCGAGCGGTGAATGGAGGCCAGTTCGCGAGAGGTTGCGCCGCAGTTGGCGATAACGGGTTCGTTGGGCAGATGATCAAGGATGATGCGCATGGCATCAATCCGGTTCATGATAGTATGGCTCATATCAGTCTAGCTCCAGCATGACAACAACGGGGCGATGGGTAATTACGCTATGTTCATAGGCCAAGGGGAGGCGGCGCACCCATTCCGCAGGCGGCATCGTCTGGTCCAATGCAAAGGTTTTGATGTCGAGCGCATCCAGCACCGCAGGTACATGTTCGGTGAAATAGTGCATGGCCGAGTTAAATTCCGTCAAGCCACCCCGACGTGCGGTCAAAATTAGCCCCGGAATGTGATAGGCTTTGGCAAAGGTCGCCAACACACCGCTGGCATTGCCCAAACCGTTATCCTGCATCATCAACACTGGCTTCTTGCCACCCAAGGCCAAGCCACCAAGCACACCGATGCCCTCTTCTTCTCTCGCCAACGGTAACTCGGTCACACCCTCAGCTTGGATAAAGTGAGTGATGATGGGCGCAAGCGGACCGCCGGGCACATGCAAAAAGTAATCGATTGCCGCCGTTTCGAGGCCGTCAATCACGGCTTGTTGATATGGTGTCATGAAATTGTCTGTGTGTAGCTCCTCAATTGAATGTATGCCGCTTTTCTAAAATGGGCATCAACCTATTATCTCTAGGCAAAGTGTAGCATAGCAACGTGTACCCGCCAAGTTGTCTGCGATATCTTGCATGGGATGCGAAAGTAGGCAAATCGGCACGTCATTTACCTCGGACGATGCAACAACAAGGCAACATTGTCTCCGCCTTGCGCATTGCCCACTCATTTTACCGAACCAAGATCAGCGGCAAATAAATCTCATCATCCACCACATCATCCTCGATCCACACAACGCCATCATCCACAATCCCCACCTCTCCCCGTCCAGCCGCCACAATCGGCAAGGATACACCACTCGGCAACGAGACCCCATCAATCTTCTCGGCCCCAAATCCTTGTCTGTCCCCATACCAGTACATGGAAAAATCACAGGCCGTTGTCTCACCAAGTTGCGTCGGGGTGCAGCGTACAATGTCTGCTGGTTGCCCTGTGAAATTATTCGTTACCGTAAACGCCCCACGCGTGGTCAGCAAGATGTCGCCTGTCGGTGAGACAATGATGGCACTCGATACATCTTCCACACGGCTGGTCAACCCGACATCCGAGCCGTCAAAGTATTGCGCCCATGTACCGTTCGTCGTCTCACCAAGCGAGGTCGCACTGAAACGAAAGATATCTTCATCTTTGCCGTTAAGTGTCCCATCAACACTAGGATTGCGGCGGAAACTACCCAAGGTACTGATGAGCAGGTCGCCTTCCGGTGTCAGGGAAATGGCGTCGATGTCTTCGCTAGGGCTAGCCAAACCGACATCATCGCCATCAAAGTAGAGGCTGAATGTACCTGCCGTGTTTTCGCCTAGTGTGGTCGGGATGAAGCGCACGATGTCGGATTCATCCACTGCCAACCCGTTGATGGTGAGGTCGCGGTTAAAGGACATGAGGATGGAGCCATCGTGAAGCATGTGGAAGGCGTTGAGGTCGGTACGAATGCCCATATCTGAGCCATCAAAGAGTTTCTGGACATCGCCTGTTTGCACATCGACGGCCAGAATATCCTCATCATGGAAGCGCACACCGTTGATGCGACCGCCTGTGTTGGAACTGATATAGATGACCGTTGTCGTGGTTGAGTCTGTGCGCCAAAATTCGGCCTGATTTGTTGATTCTACCATCGACAGCCATGCCGTACCCGCAACGCTCTCCCAATCATGCCACTCTTTTTCGGGGATGGGTGGGCAGCTATAGGCAATGCCGTCGTCTGCATCGCGCATTTTATCCATGTTTGCAAGGATTGCATTACGCTTGGCCGTGTCACCCACGCGTTGATAGGCCATCGCCACACCGAGTGAACCCTCGGACCAAACGAGGTCAACCTGTGTATTACCGCCAATGTTGTCGCCATAGGGTTTATAGCCGCTGACCGTGTAATCCACATGCTCGAAGGTGCAGGTGTGAGTCACGGGATAGTTGGCCTCCAGAAAGGTAAGACAATCTGCGGCTTTTTGCGCTTCACCAATGCTGTGCAGGAAGATCGCACCCCACGATGCCGCATCAAGTGCCTTACCCGCATCGCCAATGCCCTGTTGGAAACAGCCGTAGCCCTCGTTCCAATGGTTGGTTAGCAGCGAGGTTTTCACCTGTGAGGCGGCTTGGGTATAGGGCAGATGGCCTGTGAGCAGCCCCAGATCACGCCAGAAGAAATAGGCGTCGATATTGTGTTCGGTCGAATGCCAGGTGGCATCAGGACCACCCTGCACAGACCCCGTTGCATCCTGTTGAGTGAGCAGCCAATCGGCCATGTCGCGTGTGGTTGCCTCAAATTGGCTATCCTGACATTGATCCTGATAAAGCGTAAAGGCATAGCCAACCCACGCAATGGCTCCACTGCGATACAGTCCCTGTACAAAGTCACCCTGTGTGCTAACCGAGAAGCCCAACTTGCCATCATTTTCGACCAAACTTGCCAGTGTGGTCAGTGTCGTCTGGGCAGCGGCGCACTCGTTGTCCAGCGTCCATGCGATGACGGCCAAGGCGTTGTCATAAATCCATGCACGGTCAAAGACAAAGGGGTAGGCGGCATCATCACTAGGGACACGGTAGCTGATAACCGCGCCATCCCGCCCTGAAAATGGTGTGTTGACAATGCTGTTGGGGACTTGCTGCGCCTTGAGCCAATTTGCTGGTGTTTGTGGAGCAGCGTCAACTTTTTTCATTGATAATGCATTGCCACAAGCCCGAGCAGTAGCATCGGTTCTCACGCTCAGGGTATGCTGTAGATTGTGATAGCCTGTACTACTTTCCCACAGTCCAGTGTTGGCAAAGCGGACGGCATAGCTGGGGTGAGCGGCCAAGGCTTCGGCACGGTCGGGCAGGTGGAGGAGCAGGTCATAGTCGCCAACGGGGATATCGGCGGGCGTACAGAGTGTATAGTCGAGCATATAATCAGCCGGAAGCCATGTGCGCACATCGACGGGCAAGGTTGTGTGATAGAGATCGCCGTTGGTGGTGTGACGCAATAGCAACTTGACCGGGCGCGCCTTGATGGGGGCGGCAAAGCCTTGATTTTGCACCGTCACATGGATGGCAAAGGCATCGCCAGGGCGCACGGCGTTTGAGTAGAAGCCATCCTGCAAGACTAAGCGATAGCCAAGCCGCCGTGTGATTTCCTCCATACAACCATCTGCTGTCCAGCCACTCAACACATCAGGATGATAGTCGCTGTTGAGATAGGTCCAGTGGAAGCGTTCGAGTTCGGCCAAAGCAGTGGCACATTGTGAGCGCGGCGGGTTAGGGTTACAGGTCTCGCCACCCATCGCCAGATAGCGTGTCTCCAGTTCGAGATAGGCTTTGTCCCCTGTAATATCATCTGTAATGTCCTGATAGGTTCCATAGTCGGTGTCGCTGGCAAGGAAGCAGTCGTTGTGATGGGCGGCACGGGCAATGGCCGTATCATTGAGTGCTTGGTCCGCTGGCAAGGCCGCCGCAGCCCCTGTACTACCATCGCCAAACATGTGCTGCTTGTCCTCTGGTGTACGTATCTGCACCTGAATCGAGTCGGGTAAAGCATCCAACAGCGCGTTGACTATCTCCAGACGGTCAGCATAATCGTCTGCCGTGACATTGCCCAAATTATTGGGGTCGGCCACAAAATGGTCGGTAAAGTGCCATTCACCCCATGTGCCGATAAAGCCCGCCTGCACGGTGGCGATGACATCGGCGTTGACCTGCAACACAGGTTTTAGCTGGGCGATGTGTGCCAACACTTGTGCTTTGCTGGCATCCCCAAAGGGCGGCTCGGTCTTGTAGGTATCGGTATAGGCAAAGCGCACAACGGCCTTCAACCCGGCAGTGCGCAGGGTGTTAAAGTCGGCCTGCATGTTGTCCAAATAGCTCTGGCTGATGGGTGTGTTGAGAAATTCCTCCAGATAGAAGACACGCAGAATCAACGTATGGTTGTCCCTGTAATAGCCGGACAAGGTACTGGCTGAGAGTGGGCCGTAGCTGGCGGCATGGGTGTCAGTATGTTTATAGAAACCACGCTCTGGGTTGGGATAGAGATCATGCGTGGCGACATAATCGACCATGCCAGCGGAGCCAGTCGAGCCGGGGCGGACCAGTACAGTCTGCTGGCTCTGATTATTGCCCGTGTTGGTATCGAGTGACGTGCCATCCACGACTGTTGTTGAGATCGCAGCCCGGTTGGTCAAGATGGTTGCCTCTGTATAGGTTGAAGAAATCTGTGCTTGGATAACAATCGCTCCCCCTTCACCAACAGCCAAGTCGGCAACATCCCACACAAAATTGGGCGATGCCGCCGTCTCCGTGATGGTTACCCCCGTGCTGCTGACCGTGATGTTGGTGAATCCAGCCGCGACGCTGTCGGTGATGCGGATGCCAGTGGCAAGGCTGGGGCCATTGTTGATATAGGTCAGTGTAAAGCTGATGGGTGCGCCGGGGGCAACCATGTTGGTGGAAACCGTTTTGGTGATGGCAAGGTCCATCGGTTTCTGCTCAATAGCGGTGGCACGGAAGGTGGTGGCGGCTGATTTGGGGTTGAGGTTGGGCAGGTCAAAGAGACCAAAGTAGCCTAAGTTGCTGCTCGGTAGGATGTCGCTGCGGTCTACGAGGTTGTACCATGTGGCGACGGGGACGTAATCCCACCCACTGGCAATGGCGAGGGCTTCGGCCAGATATGCGGCTTGGTTGGCTGCACCAACGCCGCCAGAGCCATCATAACTGCTCCAGCCAAATTCTGTGAACCAGATGGGCAGGTCATCGCCCTGCGCCAACATCAGGTTGCGGATATCCTCCACACCGCGTTGATAGCCCCAGCGCACACTGCCACAATGGCTGGGTGAACTGCTCGTGTAGGGATGGAGTGCCAAGCCATCAAAATGTCCTTTTGCGCCAGCCGTATACATCTGCGCCAGATAGTCGGTGTCCGTTCCTGCCAGTGAACCGCCCAGCACAACGGCATTGGTGTCTACGGCTTTGATAGCGTCGTAGGACGCTTGCAACAGGCTGGTGTAGGTGGCGGCATCGGGCGTGGTCTGCCCCCAAAATTCCTCAACATTGGGTTCATTCCATACCTCCCACGCCATCACGCGGTTGCCATAACGATCTACCAAAAAGGCAAAGGCTTCGGCATATTCGACAGGGCTTGTGGGTGGATACCAATAATCGTGGCTCGATGCATCACAATCTTTGTTGGGATCACTTGACGCCCAACAAGGGACTTCGCCCAGCGAAAAGATGACGGCTAAATTGCGCGCCTCGGCATCGGCCAACATATCATCCACAAATGGCACATACCAATCAAAATGGAAGACCCCATTGCTGCGTTCCAACAGCCGCCAACTTACGTTGATTCGCAACACCTTGGCCCCGATTGAGGCAGCTTTGTCCATGCGCACTTGGTCATTGGCGCGGTTCCACGTGGTGTGAAAGACAACGCCCAATGTCGGTGTTGAGGTAGTGGTAGCACTCACACTGCTCTGTCCAAAGACACTGCTCAGGGGGAATTCATAGCGATAGAGGTCATCCTGCATGGCATCGGCAAAGGCTTGGATACGCTTGTCCGCCTCAAATTCATCGGCAGGGATGTTGAGCGGATTGTCGGCGTCGCCATTGTTAAAGACCGCCCAATCACTCTCACCACCAATCGCCAGCCGGCTGCCCTTGTCCACGTTAAAATAGGCCGCCATCTTAACCTGGCGATAGGCTTTGGTCCCAACCAGATAGGTGTAGGCAATCCACTCATTTTTTTTGGCCGGGTCGCCAGCCCCCTGCTCAACGCCATCCACAATCGTGGTAGCCGAGACACCCGTTGTGCCGATTTCGGCAACCAAAATCGGTTTGTTCGGTGAGATGGCATGGAGACGTGTCAACATAGGGTCAAAGACAGCCGGGAAATCGCGCCAACTGCTCCAATTCTGCGACTCGCCCCAGTTGTAGCCATCAACACCGAGCCAATCGACATAGCTGTCACCAGGATAGAAATTCTCGGCGGGGTCGGTGTTGACATCAACATTGTTGACCGCCCACACCCACTGCACTTGGCTGCTGTCAATGCCCAAATCCGCAAAGAGCGTATGGATATGCTGCCATGCGGCCACATAATTGGCGGCATCGTTGCCCCACGAGTACCAGTCGCCGTTCATCTCGTGTCCAAAGCGCAGGAAGGCCGAGCGACCGCCACAGCTATCCAGCCACAGTTTGAATTCGATGGCCCATGCTGTCAGTTGCGCATCCGCATCGCCCGCCGCCAACTGTGCTGCCGAATAGCCAAACGGTTCCAGCGTCAGCAGCGGCGTGTTGCCGTTGAACCAGAGATTCTCGATGGCCTCCAGCGGGAAGTCGTTGGCGAGCGGTGTAAAGAGCGTGACTACACTGTTTTTCTTGCCTGTCCAGCTTTCTTGTGCCTGTAAATTGGGGACATTCCAACCATCCGCCCCATAGTAAATCGCCGTGTAGAGTGGGTCGTCAAAGGGGCGATAGTAGCCCAAGCCCCACGTTGCGCCATCACCGCCAATGCCAAATTCACCAAGCACGGTGCGTCGAATATGGATGCCATTGCTTTGGTGATGGACAATCTCGCTGTCAGTGAAGTCTACGCCCAAGCCCTCGGTCGGGGCAGGTGGCAGGATGACCTCATTGGCATGATCGCCCCACGCTGATAATTGGTCATTGGTGTAGCCAAGGATGTTGAGTTCTGCCATCAACGCCCCATGCAGCGCCATCTGATAGGCGTGACTCGGCCAGGCGAGATCACTGGTCACTGGACCCGTCGCCAGTCCTGCCAGCCGAATGCCCATGCGCGCATGGTGCGTGTGCATCCGGTCTACGCGGTCAATCCAACCGCTGAGGCTCAGGTAGGCGGTGTCATCGGTCAGCCAGCCGCTTGCCAGATAAATGTCGTTGCTGGTCAAATGGGTGGCACTAGGTATGGTGCCTGTGTCATCGGCCAGCACATCGTCGGGGTTCCACGAACGGACCATGACCCTTAGCCCCTTGTTGTGGGTATAGTCAATCAGTTCATTCTGCTTGGTGCGGTCCACGTCGCCAGCGTAATCGGCATAATTCCAAAAGATGCCTGTCACGCCCATCACAGCCCAGTCATCGACAACTTGCTTGGCTGTCACAACATCGCTACGCATATCCGCATAGCCAAAGACCTCGACCACATGACCGCTTGGTTGCGTCGCCAGTTGCGCAATGATGGCCGTGGTATTGGCGTGGTCGCCGTGACCTGTATCTTGGATGCCATCGCCAAGGACGACAATCTCAAATTGGCCGAATGTCGCTGCCGCTGTGTTGACATCGCCACCCGCACTGTTGACCAAGCTGGGCCAGCCGTAATAAAAGGCCATTCGCTGCGGTGCTTGGATGCCTGTCGGCTCTGGCTGAGATAGGTTAGACTCAGCCGGACCAATGTCAGTAGACAGATTGGCGGGTAGGTCGCTCAAGTTTTGCGCAATCATCAGGCGGTCAACGGCATACCCATCCTCACGACGACGGAGCTGAATCGTGTTGATGCCCTGTTGCAGCGTCACGGGTATCGAGACACGTTGCCAATGCCATGTGTTATAGCCGCTGCTGTGAACACCAATGTGCGAACTGCCCAACTGTGAACCGTTGAAGCCTGCATAGACGGAATCCGAACCGCCATCCGCCGCATTGTGCCGCACGGCCAAGTAGTAGTCACCCGCGGTCTCAATCTCGACATCATAGGAAATCTCTGAGCCTTTTTCCCATGTGTTGTTACCCGTCGTGCCATCGGGAATGGTCACATAGCCAACCCCCGCAAACCCGGCCAACATAGTTGCATCTTTCCACTGATAGACCGCTCTGTCGGCATCATGCTCGGCTTCAATCACGACCATGCCATTTTGGACACGATAGACACGGTTGCTGATACGGGTGGTGACGGCTTCACTGCTGACATCACCCGCACTGTCATAGACCCGCGCCTCGATGATGTATGTGCCAACGGCGAGTGTCGTGGTTGTGTAGGTATAGGGTGAACTTGTGTCTGTCGAAAGGAGCGTGTTGTCCGCATAAAACTCAACACGGTCGATGGTGCGGTTTTGGCTGGCGGTGGCATTGACCTGCATCGCAACCGCTGTGCCATGTGGATAGATGGTGTCATGTGTGGGTGAAATGATGGCGACGGCTGGCGGGCCATCGTCCAAAACGGTGATGGCCATGGTCGCTGTGCCTGTGCCAACACCCGGGCTGGTAGCGTCGGCATTGGTGACGGTGATGGGGACGGCATAGATACCGCTCACTGTTGGCGTTCCCGTGATGAGGCTGTAGGCTGTGCTTTTGATATAGGATGCGTTTTGTTGCAGCGCAAGACCGAGAGGCAAATCACCCGTTGTGATGCTGGACACATTGGGTTCCGGTGCGGAGTTGCTGGTGAGGATGGCATACGAGAAGGGTAGCCCCACCACGCCTGTGATGTTGAGGCTGCTAAAGACGATGGGCGGATGGCTGCTGATGCCGCTATCGCTGTCGGCCAAACCATCAATGCGTGTGAGGATGTCTGGTTCATCAAAAAGGAGACGGTAGTAGATGAGTGCGCGTTTGATGGCGCGCACATCCAAAGCCTTGTCCGTGCCTTCCTCATTGCCCGGCCCCGCCCGCGTATTGTAGGTGGCATCAATCGTCCGGTCAGCCAAAATACGTTGGTCCAGCCATCGCCCCGCACGAAACAGCTTGTCCTCCATGTCATGCGTCATCGTCGGGAAGTGGATGTAGAGCCGCAACGCCTTCTCCAGCGCAACGCCATGATAGCTGCTGTCATAGCCGCCATCCTCAGCAAAGACACCATCAAGCGAACGATAGAGATGGTCGTTGTCAAAGTGGCGGTCCCCCCACCACTGCGCCTCGGCCAGATACGCCGCCCGCTTGCTCTCATCAGTCGTGCCATCCAACAGTAGATAGCCAAACGCAAAGGCATTGGCATGAATCAGGCTACGGTTGGGGCTAAAGCCATCATTAACACGGATATAATTGAGGCTCGACTCCAGCATCATAAAGTCCATTGCCAACTCAATCTTGGGCTTGAGTGTGGCAATCTGGCCGCGATACTGCACCTCATAGGGGCTGGCCTCTAACAGGTAAACCGCATGATTGAGCCACGCCAACCAGAACCCGACATCCTGCGGTGTATCGCCGCCACCCGTTGCCTCATTGGTAAAATTCCCCGGCGACTCACCCGATATGCGTTGACGGGTAAAGGCCGCATCAATGGCACGCCAGCCATCAGCGACATCGGTGTCGTTGCCCGTGACAATACCCGCTGTCATCAAGTCCATCGCACCGCGTTGATAGTGCGAGCCTTGGAATGTCGGGATGTTGGAGCCGACGAGTCCGTTTTCGTCGGGGCGTCCGCCGCGTGTTTGGTTGATGAGGTCTGCGGGGAGAGTGGCGAGGAGGTTATATTCGGTAAGGTTGTCGGCTATCGGGGGCAACGTTGGATACGTTAGTGTTGTTGCCCGGGCGATATCCATAGATGGCTGCACTTGATGGGGGTGATTGAAGCGTTGGATGATAGATAGAAGGGGTAACAGAAACAGCATGCAAAGTAGAATGGGTACGATGACATTTGATACTTTGTGTCGCGTATTAAAACGTTTTTGATTTATGTTCAAAATAAAAGTCCTTGACATGGTACAACGGATACCACAAGGAGTTGCGTTGATGAAGTGCGTTGGTTTTGCATGTATTTGGCTCCGTTGGTTATTCGTGACTCTGCTGAAAAAAGGTCAAACCGATACAAAAGTCCGACTTCTTACCAGTGGTAGCGAATAACAAATTCTACAGAAGTCGGACTTTTTTCAGTGGAGTCATTCGTCATTTTGATTATGACGGGAGGTAGTTTAGCCTATTTTGGTGGATGGGGGAAATTGTTTGGCGCAAATGATGAGATAAACAAGGGGGAAACAGAGTCGTTTTTTTACCCAAAACAGTTGAGGTATAATTACACTCACAAGCGACCTTTGCACCACAGAAAACGACAGGTGCTGTCTATGATTTGACGCTGGCCTTTGCCTTTACCAATGGCGCGGTCGGCTCGATCTAAAGGTATAATCCATTGAAATTTTGAGTGCCGAAGATTGGTCCAATCTAACGCGCTGACAATCATACAGTACAACGAGGATTATCATGAACGAAACAACAAACAACAAACGCTACACAGCCAGCGTCATCGGCGGTGGCGCGGGTGGCACACTGAGCATGACCGCGCTGCACGAGTCGGATCGCTTTGAGTTGGTGGCGATGGCCGACCTCAACCCTGATGTCTGCGAACGAACTAGAGAACGCTTTCCTAACATCCAAACTTTCACCAGCCATGAGGCACTCTTTGCCGCCATGCCAACCGACGTTGTCTGTGTCAGCACCTTTCCCCCCTCACACGAAGAAGTGACAATGGCGGCGTTGGAGCTCCCACTCAAGGGCATCTTGGTCGAAAAACCGTTGGGACATACAGCGGCGTCGGGACGGCGGATTTTATCGGCCATCCAAGAACGAGGCTTGCCACTGGCGGTTCCACATGGGTTGCTGGTCAGCCCCACACCACGTGAGGTCATCGCCCGTGTGCAGCGGGGCAACATTGGTGAACTCAAGTTGGTCGAGATTCAGAACACCCATTGGGACATCATCAACGCGGGCATTCACTGGCTCAACTTTTTTGTGCGCTTGACCAACAACGAGCCGATGGAGCATGTGATGGCGATCTGCGAGGCGAGTACACGCACCTATCGTGATGGGATGCAGGTGGAGACAACGGCTGTCACCTATGCGCAGACAGAAAGTGGCATTCGGGTGGTCATGAACACGGGTGATGATGTGCAGATCAACCAAGCGGGCAAGCACACGCTCTTTCGCATTGTGGGGACGTTGGGGCTGATTGAATTTTGGGGCTGGGAAAATGAGTATCGCATCGTCAATGCACAGTTCCCCAGCGGCAAGACGATTGTGCCTGCGGATGTCAGCACATCGCGCCATCAACGGCATTTGGAGCGCATGGCTGACATGATGGATGGTGTGCGGGATGGTGAGATGGGGGTCGAGTACAGCATCCCCGAAAGTTCATTGCTCGCCTTGGAAATCTGTGAAGGGGCCTATATTTCGAGCCGTTATCGCTGCAAGGTGACATTCCCGGTGGATCAATTTGAACCGCCCGCAGAGCCAAGCTGGAATCCGGGTACACCATACAGTGGCAGCGGCGGTGGCCGCGATGGGAGAAAATTAACATGACAACAACACATTTTGGGATGATTGGGGCGGGATGGCGCGCCGAGTTCTTTTTGCGTATTGCCGAGGCATTGCCCGGCCATTTTCGTGTCAAGCGCATGTTGGTGCGCAACCCAGAGAAAGCCCAGCAGATTTCGGATCGCTGGCAGGTGCAGACCGTACAGACATTGGATGCATTGCTCAAGCCCAATGATTTAGATTTTGTGGTCGTCTCTGTGCCTTGGGCCGTATCGCCCATCATGCTCCGTGAATTGACCGAGCGCAGGATGCCCGCACTGGCCGAGACGCCACCCGCCCCCGATTTGGATGGACTAATCGCGCTCAACGAGTTGACCAAGATTGGCGGCAAGATTCAGGTGGCCGAGCAATATCAGTTCCAGCCCGCCCATGCCGCTCGTTTGGCGATTGCGCAATCTGGCAAACTCGGCATTGTCAGCCAAGCCCAGGTGTCGGTGGCACATGACTATCATGGCATCAACCTGCTGCGTGGTCTGCTCAATGTCAACTATGAGGAAGTGACCATCCGCGCCCAGGCGTTTGAATCACCCATCGTGGCTGGCCCCGGACGCAATGGACCACCGCTCTATGAACAGGTCAAACCCGCACGGCAGACCATCGCCTATCTCGATTATGGCGACAAGTTGGGTGTCTATGACTTCACAGGCGAGCAGTACTTCTCGTGGATTCGGTCGCAGCGTGTCTTGGTACGCGGTGAACGCGGCGAAATCAACAACACGACGGTGCGCTATCTCAAGGATTACCAAACGCCGATCCAGGCCGAGTTGCGGAGGCTTAATGCGGGGGAAGATGGCAACTTGGAAGGCTACTATTTCAAGGGCATTCTACTGGGCGATGAATGGGTCGTGCGTAATCCCTTTGCTCCTGCACGGTTGACCGATGATGAGATTGCAGTGGCGACCTGTCTGCAAAAGATGGCGGAGTATGTGCATGGTGGGCCTGATTTTTGCTCGTTGGTCGGATGGAGGATCGGCCCCGGCCTCCGCGCCGGGCTAGCCGTCGGCGCGCTCACCTCCGCCATCACTAGCCGCCGCCCGGACCCCGGGCT
>JBCCFC010000119.1:0-16648 GCA_039029935.1 Chloroflexota bacterium | reverse complement strand
GCCTCATTTTCGCTTACACCTTTTCTGCCAGTCCTTTTCTGCATTTAGCTATTGAATTGAACAAGAACAGTATATTTTAAACTCAAAAGAACTCGTGTTCGATTTGCGCATTCATCAAAGTTGTGATATACTCTATTCCAAGACAGTCTGTATATAGTATTTAAACCAAAAAGACATACTGCATCTAGTATGGAAATAAATTTTTAGGATTAAAACCATGAATTGTCCACATTGCGATTCATCCAAACACAAAGTTATAGATACAAGAGATGCGGGGGAAGCGATTCGTCGTCGCCGTCGCTGTGAAGGTTGTAATTTTCGCTTCACAACATATGAAAATATCGCTGCGAGTCTCTTAGTGATGAAGAGTGATGGGCGTCGTGAACCGTTTGACCGCCAAAAATTGCTTTCCGGTATTCAGACTGCGGCTACCAAGCGTCCCATCAGTCGTGAAACAATCGAAACGATTGTGACCAATATTGAAGAGGCGCTTCAAGGAGTTGGACGCAACGAAATCACCAGTAAATTCATCGGTAGTTTGGTGCTTGATCAGCTAGCAGAAATCGATCAAGTTGCCTATATCCGCTTTGCCAGTGTCTATCTGGACATCAACGATTTAGCGGACCTCAATCAAGAGATTGATCGGCTTATGGGTCGAGATTCGGCTCAAAACATCGAGCACTTTTTGAGTTAAACAACCTTTTCCAATTTTTTATCTGGGTCCACATTAATATCTCACTGACATCTCATTGATATCTTATTTCATCTCATTGAGAAATTTGAGATGTTTTCTTTGCGTTTCTCTGTGTTATTTTTTAGTCATTATTTTTCGCTGTCCTTATTCATTATCTCTATCAGCACGTGGCTGTTATTATGCGAAAGGGAATTCTATGCCTGAACAAACATTGGCGACAAAATCAAATGAAGGTTCTCAACTTACCTTAACCATGCCAACTTCCATCACCGATTTAGCACCCCAAAAAACTGCACACAATGGCTCTGGAAATGGACTCACTCGCCCTGAAAATGGGGAGAAACCTGCTCATTCAAGCAATGGCGCAAGCCGCACGATTCAAAAAACGCTAGAGGTTTCTCTAAATGGCTATCTGAATGATAATGCCGAAATCTATATCCCGACCACCATTATCAAACGGGATGGGCGGGTTGTGTTGTTCGATCCGGAACGGATTGAACATGCACTACGTCGTTGTTACAATAGCATCGAGAGCGAACCGAGTACACCAATTGATGAGTTAACGCAACGTGCGATCAACATTGTTGCTGCCAAGTATAATCAACCAGCGGTTGAGCAGGTGCAGGATGTTGTTGAGATGGTGCTATTGGCGGCGGGTGAGTATGATGCTGCCAAGCATTACATTCTTTACCGCGCCGAACGCGCCAAGCTACGTGAAGAGAATCCAATTCCCGACGAGGTTCGGGGGGCCTTTGCCTATGCCAATCAATATTTCCCAACGCAGCTGCAAAAGTTCCAATTTTACGACAAATATGCGCGGTTTGACTATGATCACATGCGGCGCGAGACATGGGTCGAAACAGTTGATCGCGCCGTTGATTTTCTCCGCGAATTGTCACAATCCAAGTTGACCGACGAACTATACGACCGATTGCATGACGCCATTCTCAACATGAAGGCTATGCCCTCGATGCGTTTGTTGGCAATGGCGGGACCAGCAGCACGGCGCAATAACATGACCATTTACAATTGCTCCTATTTGCCAGCCGACAGCAAAGAAGCCTTTGTCGAAGCCCTCATCATTTCCATGAGCGGTTGTGGTGTTGGTTTCTCCGTTGAGCGTCAATACATCGAGCAGTTTCCACGCATTGTCCGTCAGCGCGGTGACGAGCCAGAACTCTTTGTTGTGCCGGACTCGGCAGAAGGATGGGCGGAATCGTTGCAATTGGGGCTGAATGCATGGTTTGATGGGCGCGATATCCAGTTTGACTATTCGTTTATCCGTCCAGCAGGCGCACCGCTGTTGACCAAAGGCGGGCGCGCATCAGGGCCAGAACCACTGCGCAAGATGCTGAATTTTACACGTGAACGAATTTTGGCGCGCCAGGGTAGTTTTCTGCGTTCGGTTGATGCCCATGATATCATGTGTGCCGTTGGCAATGCTGCCGTTTCTGGGGGTGTGCGACGATGTTTACCAGGGGGAACACGGGTTCATACCCAACGCGGAAGTATTCCAATTGAAGAAGTCGTTGTTGGAGATCAAGTGATGACTGCTGTTGGCTATAAACCTGTTACGGGTTGGCTTGACCAAGGTGTACAGGGAATCGTCGAACTAGTGACGGAATCGGGCACCATTTTCCGTTGTACACCAGATCATCGAATTGCCATTCTCTCTGATGTATGGGGTGGATATACTTTTAAACAGGCACAAGACATTACGTCGGAGGATCGAATCCTGTTTATCACCCATCCGATAGATGGTACACAAACAGAATTGATGCCTTTGCCAGCCAAGAGGGAGGCAGATCATAGTGGGTCCTTTGTTCAGCAACCACTGTTGGATGAACAAACTGCTTGGTTCATGGGAAAATTTTTTGCGGATGGTTATGTTGGTTTAAGTGATTTCGATAATAGGGGTAAAGGCGGTAATACAACCTTTAGTGTCGCTTGTCACCAGCATGAAACACAACAAATTGACCGTGTGAGCACATGGATGTCGGCACATAATTTGAATATCAATGAGCATAGTGGTAAACAAGAACAGTGTGTAAAACTAAGATCAAGTAATCGACAGATAGCACGCTGGATGCATCAATATAAACAGCCTAATACGTCTATTATCATACCAGAGGAGATTTGGTGCGGAACGAAGGAAATCCGGGCTGCTTTTATTGCTGGCGTCATGGATGGTGATGGCACATATTCCGATCGTCCCGTTACCGTAGTCTCAACTGTTTACGAGTCATTTGCAAGGGATATGGTCAAGTTACTTGCTACGTTGGGGATTATTGCAGAGGTACGAATACGACGTCCCGCCAATGAGAAAGGTTGGAAGGCAATTTGGGTTGTCTCCATAAAAGACGCTCATGCTCGATTAAATGCACAAGAAATGCTTGGCAACTATAGCTGTGAAGAATGGATATCTCGCTCAGGAAAGCAGTCTGGATATACTGTTCCAGGCGTCTTTGTCAAGCGCGATGTCCCCCGTCAAGATTGGGTTAAGAAGTGGCCTGCCAGTACAAGTCCAAACATGAACAGCGCAACCTTGACCAGTATAGTCGAAACAATGCATTATGTACCCGTTCAGGTTGTAGAAATTCGAGATGGTGGTCATGCACATACCTACGATTTAGAAGTCAAAGATGGTAGTACGTTTGTTGCCGAGGGCTATCTTGTTCATAACACGGCAATGATTTCATTGTTTGACTTTGACGACGTGGAGATGCGTCAAGCCAAGACCGCCACCAACATGATGGGCAATGAGCAACGCTGGAATGCAAACAACTCAGCCGTGTGGCCGGATAGACCGCTGTCACAGGCAGAGATTGCCCGTTATCTATTGGATATGGTTGAGTCAGGAACGGGTGAGCCGGGCATTTTTAGTCGCCGCGCAGCCTTTAACACAATGCCCGAACGTCGAGAAAAAGATATGTTTGGAACAAATCCATGCGGCGAAATATTGCTTAAAAATCACGAATTCTGCAATTTGACCATTGCCGTTGCACGCCCAGATGATACCTATGAAACGCTCAAAGAGAAGGTCGAATTAGCAACCATCCTTGGCACAATTCAGTCAATGGCGACATACTTCCCAGGGTTACGTCCACAGTGGAGACAAAACTGTGAGCAGGAACGGCTGCTGGGTGTCGATATCAACGGGCAGATGGATAGCCCACTTGCGCGTGATCCAGAGGTGCAAGAACGACTCAAACAAGTGGCTGTTGACACCAATCGTGAGCTTGCCGAGGTGTTGGGCATCAACCCGTCAGCGTCGATTACCTGTGTCAAGCCGTCGGGGAACTCATCGCAGTTGCTGGATTGCTCGCCAGGCTTGCATACACGTTGGGCACCCTACTACATTCGCAATGTGCGTGTGGGTACGCATACACCAGTCTTTAAGGAGCAGCAAGAGGCAGGTGTGCCGATGGACCCAGAGAATGGTCAGACGCCAGAGAATGCCAACACATGGGTTGTTCATTTCCCTGTGAAAGCACCTGTCGGTGCAATTACGCGCAACGACCGCACGGCCATTGAGCAATGTGAATATTGGCTGCAATGTAAAACGCATTGGACCGAGCATAACCCATCGATTACCGTGACCTACAATCCAGATGAAGTGCTGGACATCATCTCGTGGGTCTGGGAAAATCAGGACAAGATTGGTGGCATGACCTTCCTGCCTGCCTTTGACGCCAACTATGATCAGATGCCATATGAGGAGATCACACAGGATGAGTATGAACGCTTGAGTCCGCTCTTCCCAGAAATTGATTTCTCGAAACTGTATCGGTATGAGCGTGAGGATTATACGACGGCGGCGCAGGAGTTGGCCTGTTTTGCGGGGAGCTGTGAGGTGAGTTAGGGTTGAAAAGTTGAAGGGTTGAAGGGTTGAAGAGCTATTGCTTTTCGACCCTTTATTTTTATCAAAAATCGGCCGCTCAGTTTGATGATTTGCTACACCATCGCATACTATTTGATAATCGTCTAATTTTAGACGCAAATTAGACGATTATCATTAGATGATTATCACTAACCGATATTTTGTAGACGCAAGGATGTGTAACCATGTTTGAGCCAGCCTATCACATCTCACCACGTCTCCTTGACGCCATCAAACGCATTGCTGTTTTGATACACGAGTTGAATAAATACCATATCCCCGATATCATGTATGCCGAGCTTTTGTCCGAAGCCTTGGTGACATCAACCTACGCCTCAACCAGCATTGAAGGCAACCCATTGCCACTGACGGAGGTGAAACGGCTACTCAAAACGCAACCCAATTCCATTCGTGAGAGTGAACGAGAAATCCTCAACTATAACCAAACACTGAAAATGCTCAATGATACAATGGACTCTCCCTTTACGCTCCAACAAATTCTCGATATCCATCAGGGCGTTGTTGACGGATTATTACCCAAAGAGCATAGCGGTCATTGGCGGCAAGAACCCATCGTTGTGTATGACCCACGGACAGGGAATGTTGCCTACCTCCCACCTGACCATCAATCAGTTCCCAAACTAATGACCGACTTAATCAACTTTGTTCAGTCACAGATAAATCAACTAGACTCCTTGATTTTGGCAGGCATCTTCCACAAGCAGTTCGTGGTCATGCACCCTTTTGTCGACGGCAATGGTCGTACCGCTCGCTTGGCGACAAAAAAACTGCTTGCAGGGCTGGGTGTCAATCTCTTTCATTTACTCAGCTTTGAGAATTACTATAACCAAAATGTGACACGCTATTTTCAAAGTATTGGCGTCTATGGTGATTATTATGAGCTGGCATCGACGCTCGACTTTACCCAATGGCTGGAGTACTTTGCCGACGGTATTTTGGATGAACTATACCGTCTCGACAAGCAGCTAACCGCACGTCAACGTCAACCCGATTATGCACTGCAACCACATCATCAACTGATTCTCGATCTGATTGACGCCAATGGATATGTCACCGACCGTGCGTATGGTGAGCAGACAACGCGCGCAAAGGCCACTCGTAGCTTGGATTTTAAACGGTTGATTGAGGTGGGGTTGATTGAGCGGAAGGGTCGAGGGCGGAGCACGTATTATCAACGCGTGTGATTATCGCTAAAATTTAACCTCTAAAGCATCAGGCAAAACTTAGGAGGAGATGATATGGGCTATTGGGAGGACTCCATTGTTGCGCGATTTGAAGAAACAGTTGTGCAGTATCCACACAACTTAGCCATTAAGACGCTGACGCATGAACTCACCTATAACGAACTCAACCGCATGGCAAACCAAGTTGCCCACGAAATTCTTGCTCTGAGGGGTGAAGGTGAAGAGCCAATTGCCATATTGATGGACAATGACGCACCAACGATTGCAGCCCTTTTTGGCGTATTGAAAGCAGGGAAAGCGTATATATTGCTGGATGCTACTTTCCCACAGAACCGACTGGCCTATTTGATTGAAGATACACAGACGCAACTTCTGATTACGAATGAACTGTACTATGCGGCTGGTTTGGAAATTGCCTCGACAAATACGACACTATTAAAGATTGAAGAGATCAGTTCTGATTTTTCATCTGAAAACCCTAACATCATAATTTCACCTGATACAGTTGCGATGATTATTTATACATCTGGTTCGACGGGATTACCGAAAGGTGTGTATACCAATCATCGTAACTTGTTGCATTCTGTCTATGTTGTGAAGCAAAACTTTAAGATAATCTCAGCGGATCGATTTGCGTGTATTCGAACGTTCTGTAACAACGGGTCACTAAAAGATATTTTTTGTTCGCTATTGACTGGTGCTTCTATTTACCCACTTCATCCGAAAGAACATGGATTTCGTCGATTAATTTCTTGGATCGATGAACATCAACTGACGATTTTTATTTCTGTTGCAACACCATTTCGTCAGCTACTATACAGTGTGTGTGATGAAGGTGTCCCTACAGGCATATCTCAGTCTGTGCCAGAATCAACCCCACTATCCTCAATACGGCTTGTGTGGATTGGCGGTGAAAAAATCCGTACTCATGACATTGAGTTATTTCAAATGTGCATGGCCGCACATTGTTTATTTCGTATGGGATTTGGCTCTACGGAAACGATGTCAGCCACCTATCTCCAGCTGGACAAAGAGACTGCAAATAGGATGCTTATTGACAAGGCGATGCTAACGCTGGGCTATCCAGTGGATGACTCTGAGATACTCATCTTTGATCAGGATCATCAACCACTTCCTGCTGGGCAAGTGGGTGAAATCGCTGTGCGTAGTGCCTATTTAGCATTGGGATATTGGCGAAAACTTAAGATTACGCAGGAGCGTTTTTTACCAGACCCAGATGGTGGTGATCAGCGAATTTATTTGACGGGTGATACAGGGTATCTTTGCGATGACGGTGCATTGGTTATTTTGGGGCGTAATGATGATCAGATCAAAATCCGCGGACACCGCATTGAAATCGCCGAGATTGAACAGACTCTACTCACACATTCCTCAGTGAAACAAGCAGCGGTTATTGCTAGAAAAACGCACAGTAACGAGACACAATTAATTGCTTATATTGTGCTGTCAAAAGAACGGCAAACCAGGCTATCGCCAGCGACTGAGTTTTATCAGTGTGCCGCCAAAAATTTACCCGACTACATGCGACCTGCAGCGTTCGTCATCATGGAAACATTACCTATGACGCTTCATGGCAAGCTCGACTATCAAGCACTGCCGCCGCCAGATTTGAACCGTGACATACCCGGTGTCTCCTACATGGCTCCATATACACAACTTGAACAGCAACTGGCAGATATTTGGTCCGACTTGCTTAATATTGACGCAATTGGTCTACATGACAACTTTTTTGAGTTGGGCGGACACTCTTTGCACACGATACAGCTAATGGAGCAGATAGAAGATCAATTTGCGGTGACAATTTCCTTAAAGTCATTCTTCATCAACCCGACCATTGCCAAGCTTTCACAGCTAGTGCAAGCGCAACCAGAAACGCCTGATGATTCGGACATACAGACACGATTTGAGAACGAATTTTTGGAGAATCTCTATGATGAGTTAGTGAATGCTGGCTCCAAAGATATGGGACAATATCTGATTCCACATGGTAGGCGCTGGACAACGCTCCACCATCTATTCCAGTCTATCCCCCGCTCAATATTATTTCAGCTTGTCTCACGGCTAATGAGCCGAACCTCTATCCAGCAGAAATTTTTTGCACAGCAGGTTGCGTTGACTCATCAGTTTTTGTCTACGATTGATTCTGCGATTGATCCTGCGATTGATCTGGAAAACAATGAGCCTGTTGATAGACCGGAGAGGGTAAGCAGACAGGGGATTCTTGACAAAAGCCTCACGTATGGACTTTTACATCACTACAAAGTAGGTAGAGGGCTGAAAAAATCTCACCATGTCTATCAAAAAATTCGTGGTAGAGAACGGCTGGAGACAGCAAAAGCAGAGGGCAAGGGTGTCATCTTGATTAACAGCCATCATAATCTCTACTATTGGCAGCCAATGTCAAAGCTGGCCGATTATGGCATTGGTGGTGTGCAGAATCATTATATGATCCCGCAAGATAGTTCCCTGTCTGCTAAAGATCAAAATTTGCCTGGGCAGCTTATTTTAACCCGCCAGCTTGATATTGCGCGGCGTTTGCTGCAAGAGGGCAAAGTTGTTCAGCTACTCGTTGATGGTCGCGATGGCGATAGCAGAGGGCTAACATACAATGTACACAACCGCTGCTGGACATTTATGACAGGCTTTGCGGAGTTGGCCTTGCGAACCAATGCGGTGGTGCTGCCTGTCATCTATTCCTTAAACCAAGATGGAGCCAGTATGCATACCACAAATGACGAAATTATGTGCTCATTGGGCGAGCCGTTTGACATGGGTCCAGAGACATTATCGCACGATGAACGGGTCAAGACATTGATGTCCCAGTATGTGGCTATCTTGGAAACCACGTGGGCAACAATGCCTTGGCTGGTCCCTTGGTATGTGATGGAACAACATTTGAGCTATCCGCTGACAGAGAATGACTAACTCGATAATGTATCCGCTAATGCTTCCACCATCTCCGCCGTCGACGGCAGCGGCGTTGGGTCTTCAGGATTGCGGTCCGCCAGTGATGTACTCCCCACAAAGCGGTACATGTCAGCCGCGCCTTCCAAAATTTTAGGCGTCATACCCACCTCAGCAAAAGTCTTGGCAATTTCTTCCATCTCTCCCACCCAACGACGTGACTTCGCAGGCATATTAGGCAACCCTTGCATCCGTTTGTGCATCACGGCTTGGCTCTGTTGGAATTCAGCATCCAACGCCTCACCGACACCCAAGGCATGAGCAGCGGTCAGCAGTTCGGTACAGAGTGCGGTTGTGCCTTTGGTCAGCGCGGCGTAGCACATTTTGATGGCCGAGGCTTGTCCAATCTCGTCGTCCAACACAGGGATGGTCAATCCATAGTTGTTGAGTACCGCCAATTCTTCGGCGTGGGAACCGGAGGCGTAGATGCGTGTACTGCCGGGATTACGTGGTGGTGGGCCAATGATGGAAGCATCGACAAAACGACCGCCTGCCTCGATGATGATGTGTCCCATTGCTTGCACGGTGGCGGGTGAGATAGCATTGCAGTCAGCATAGAGGACATCCGCGTTGGTTGCGGTGATAGCATCAGCGGCGAGTTGCGCAGCGGAGAGGGCTTGCGCTGGTACAAGGATTGACAGGACGATATCGGCTTGTTCGACGACCGCTTCCATTGTACCGACATCGGTGATGCCCACGCTGGCGGCGAGAGCTTTGGTGCGCTCGCTACGGTTTTGCAGACAGGTGATGACGTTAAGACCGTTCTCTTTTAATACGTGACCGACAACGTGACCCATATCTCCTGGGCTGATGATGGCAACAGTGTTTAGTGTGTTCATGATTGGTTTGCTCCTGTAAATACACAGATGGTTGTCTGCGCGATGATAGCTTTCTATCGCTTGTTATGGTAGTATAAAGCTATTCGTATAGATAGACAATTTGCGAAGAGAGGTCATAATCTTTGCAAGAATCAGTAAGACCATTAAGGGGAAGAGACCAAAAATGAACCAATATGATGTGATTACATTGGGGGAGACAATGCTGCGATTGACGCCCCCAAATTTAGAGCGGTTTGAACAGACACGTCAGTTTGATATTGAGGTCGGCGGTACAGAGTCGAATATGGCGGTTGGGTTAGCGCGATTGGGATTGAATGTCGCGTGGGTGTCGCGTTTACCCGATACGGCGTTGGGGCGCATCATCACGCAGACCATCTCCAAATATGGGGTAGATACGTCGCATGTGGTGTGGGCAGATGAAGAAGAGCGGGTCGGGCTGTACTTTCTGGAGGAAGGCAAAGCACCACGTGGCAGCTATGTCATCTATGATCGTGCGAACTCAGCCGTGAGTCGCATGGAGCCGGAGGAGTTGCCTGCGCATCTATTTACACCCACAGGGTCACGGCTGTTTCACTTGACAGGGATTACACCACCCATCGGGGATGCGGCCAAACGCACGGCGCATCATGCCCTTGAATTGGCACAGGCAGCGGGCTGGCTGATCAGCTTTGACATCAACTTTCGTGGCAAGCTGTGGTCGCCTGCCGAGGCACGTGCGGGGTGTGATGCCTTTGCCAAAGCTGCGAACTTGCTCTTTGTGCCACGTGGGGATGCCCAGATTGTCTATGATTTGGATGGGTATACTGAGCCAGAAGCGGCGATTACGCAGTTGGGTGAATGGTACCCACAGGCGACGGTCTTTATGACATTGGGCGCAGATGGGGCAATTGGACGGACACCCGATGGCGTGGTTCTGCGTCAACCCGCTTTTCCAGCAGAAGAAGTCGGTCGGTTGGGCGGTGGTGATGCCTTTGCAGCAGGTGCGATCTATGGATATCTATCAAAAGAAGGTGCGTCCGATGAGGCTCGACTCAACGAGGCACTACGCTGGGGTACGGCGACAGCGGCGATTAAATATACGATTTTGGGGGATATTCCGGTGATTGAAAAGCGCGAGGTGGAGCAGCTTTTGGCGACGAATACGGGGTCATCGAATGTGAGTCGGTAAAGTAATCAAAAAGATGAAACAGGAATAGAAGGAAGTTCAGGAAGAAGCGTTGCGCTACTGATGACATCATTCTTGCTGCTTCATCTTTTTGAGGCATCAAAAATACAGATAAAATTCTCGGAAACAGCTATACTCCAAGTACCATATTTATTGCGGAAGGAGATGTGGATGAGAAAATTTTCATCATACGGTATCATCAATACCTCGTTACATTACTATGTCCCCCGCACAGAATTAATTGACAAAGGCCAATTATCCCTTGTCGGCGAAGACCCGCGCATAGGTGGACATTACATCACAGTTTGGGCACCACGACAGGCGGGTAAAAGTTGGGTGATGGCGCAGACATTCAAACGCCTACGAGCAGAACCTTATGCCGATCAATTTGATGTGCTTGTGCTTGCGTTGGAACACTTGAAACGGGAAACAGATGTTAATTCTATTATCCAGAGTATTGCTGACGAAATCAAAAAAAAGTTGAATATTGATGATGTAGAGGTAAACAACTCTAAACAATTTCAAGAACTATTCGAGAAAGCACATCTGAAAAAACCGCTTATTCTCGTGATTGACGAGTTTGACGCGCTTATGAACGACGCAATCAGTGTGATTGCAGGTGTATTTAGAAATATCTATAATCAACGGAGCTTCCAAGAAGACCTGCCCACTGACGAAAAAGATTATTTATTACACAGCGTTGCCCTCATTGGTGTACGCGCCGTGTTGGGTATTGAAAATCAAAGCGGTTCACCATTTAATGTTCAAAAAAGTTTGCATATCCCAAACTTGACACCAGACGAGGTGGCGGAGATGTTTGCGTGGTATGAGCAGGAAAGCGGGCAAACAGTTGAGAAAGATGTGATCGAGCGAGTTTATTATGAAACACAGGGACAGCCTGGCTTGGTGAGTTGGCTGGGCGAACTGCTGACGGAGGAATTTAACAAACATAAGTCATCTATTACGATGCGAGATTTTCGGATTGTGTATTCAAAAGCCATCAACACGCTCCCCAACAATACGGTGCTAAATATTATTAGTAAGGCCAAAGACCCCAAATACAAACCACTCATCTTGACAATGTTTCAGATTGCGCAAAAACGTCCCTTTCGCTACGATGATCCGCAAACGAATTACCTCTATTTAAATGGCGTTGTGGGTATTGAAGAACATAGTGATACATTGGGCAGGGCATTAGAAGAGTCAGATGATGTGGATGATTGGGACGAGGAAGAGATCATGCAATACTTAAAATTCCCCTCGCCCTTTATCCAAAAACGGCTGTTTAACTACTTTGCAAACGAAATTTTCCCCGAAGTCGGTCAAATATATAAGCCTTTTGAGGATGTATCAGACACAATCACGGACACAGCACTCCATATCAAGCCGCTTTTACAACGATATGTCACCTACTTGGATGAAAATCGTTCATGGCTGTTAAAAGATGCACCACGTCGTGCAGATTTGCGTTTATATGAGGCAGTCTTTCATTTTAGCTTTTACCTCTTTTTGAGTTACTTTCTGCGAGATCCGGGTGGCAGAGTCCATCCCGAATTCCCAACGGGCAATGGTCATATTGATTTGGTCATCGACTATGCGGGGCAACGTCATGGCTTGGAATTGAAAAGTTTTAGCAATCAGTTTGCCTATAAAAAAGCACTTGTACAGGCTGCTGACTATGGGGCGCAGTTAAAGTTAAACTTAATTTGGTTGGTGCTGTTTGTCGAAGTTGTGGATGAGGCCAATCGCCGTAAATATGAAGTCGATTATGTTGACCCAAAGACAGGGGTTATTGTGCGTCCAGCGTTTGTTGAAGTCGGTCTATCGAAGCCACCAAGCTAGAATTGAGCTAGAATTGAACTCAACCTCCGGAAGGTTTCTGGACACCTTGCGGAGGTCTTATTTAAGTATAAGACATGTGTTCTTGTCTGAGGTGAAATTTGACAAAAATTGAGTAATTATGTAGAATATAAAGTGGAATAAATAAGGATTACCAGAAAAGTTGTTTTCTACATAGAATTTTCCTAGAGTAAAAAGGGAGGTCTCAAATTATGTCTACACGTATCACAAGAACACATCCACGCATCTCTATCAATAAGCTAGGCGAGTATGTCACAGCTCGCCCACGTCGTCGTCGCAGGGTCATTCATGACCAGAAGTATCCACCCACGTTCCAAGTGACGCGTTACAATCAAGCGCAGAGTGCCATGACCAAATTTCTTGCCAACGCAGGTGAGGATAAGCTGATTCATGACACAATCGAAGCACTAGCGAATGCAGAGCCAAAATCAACATGGGATGCAGAGCGTATGCGCTCATGTAGCAAAGCATTGGATTCATTTTTGGAATTCTACAAACCAGCCATGATTGAGGGGTATGAGGTTGAAGCTGGCGACCCACATCCACCCAAGCTAGAGGTTGCGGGTGTACAGATTAGTGTGCGCCCTGACCTTATTTTGCGTGGAACCGACCGTAAAGGCAATCCAACTGTAGGAGCGATTAAGCTCTACATTGCCAAAACCAAACCGCTTGACGAAGAGTCGGGTCTGATTATCGCCACAAGTGTGCATCAGTACATCGAACACGTCTCGCCGGAAGGTACAAAAGCACCGCTCAAGGCGTCTATGGTTGTGGACGTATTTGCACAGAAGATTTATCACGCACCGCGCTCCTATATCAGCCGGCGTAAAGATATTGAGGCGGCTTGCGAAGAGGTCGCCCGTGCGTGGTCAACGGCATAGCGATAGCGGATTGTTTGAGAAACAAATCTAAAATACAAAAAGAGCGGAGTTTGAAAACTCCGCTCTTTTTGTATTTTAGATTTGTTTTTTTCTAATTCAAGCTAATTGTCGGCTGCTGTGCTGCCCACTGCATGGTATACAGATTAAAGTAGCGACCACGTTCGGCCAGCAACTCCTCATGCGTCCCCATTTCCACAATCTGCCCGTGATCCAACACCACAATTTTATCAGCGTTGACAATCGTGCTCAGACGATGTGCGATCACAAAGCTGGTGCGACCCACCATGAGATGATCGAGTGCGTTGTCGATGATCTTCTCCGTGGCCGTATCGACACTGCTGGTGGCCTCGTCGAGAATCAGGATACGTGGGTCGGCCAGCAACGCACGGGCAAATGAGACCAACTGTCGTTGTCCCACGCTGAGATTGACGCCATCCTCACCGACTTCGGTGTCATAGCCATTGGACAGTTGCGTGATAAAATCATGCGCACCGACAGCTTTAGCAGCGGCTTCAATCGCTTCGTCATCCGCATCCAAACGACCATAACGAATATTATCACGAATAGTCCCGCCAAAGAGAAAGGTGTCCTGTAGCACAATGCCCATCTGTGAACGCAGACTTGCCATGGAGACATCACGCAGGTCATAGCCATCCACATTGACAGACCCTTCGGTGACTTCATAAAACCGCGAGAGCAGGCGAATCATGGTGCTTTTGCCCGCACCTGTTTCACCGACCAACGCAACACGCTGCCCTGGTTGTGCCTCTAGCGTGACACCACGCAATACGGGTTCATCTTCCTTATAGAAAAAGGATACATTATCAAAGAAGATATGTCCGTTGATTTCTGGCAGTTCCTTGGCATCGGTCGCATCGGCCAAATCTGGCTCTGTGTCGAGCAAGCCAAAGATACGTTCACAGCCTGCCATTGTTGCCTGGAAGATGTTATAGCGTTGCGCCAATTCACGAATCGGCTCATAGAAACGCTCGACGTAGAGAATAAAGGCAACCAATGTGCCTGCGGTTAAAGCGTCGCCCATGACGAGCCAGCCACCAACGCCGACAACGAGTGCAGCAGAGAGCGAACCCACAAAATCAACGCTGGGGAAGAAGATGGCGGCCAATCTTGCGGCGTCGGCACTGGCGTCAAAAAAGGACATGTTGAGGTCGTTAAAATGCTGGAAGTTATGCTCCTCGCGACCAAAGCTTTTGGTCACGCGGATACCCGTGATAGTCTCGTTGAGATAGCTGTTGATCAACGAAAGCCGTGTGCGTGTAGCGCGGTAGGCAGTACGTACACGTTTGCGCCATGTGTTGGCGGCCATGATCATAAATGGCAACACGGCAAAGGTGACAAGGGCCAACTGCCAGTTGAGATAGAGCATGGCCGCGATAATGCCAGTTAGGACAAAGGTTGAGCGCGCCATGCCAGTAATCGACCAGGTGGCAAAGTCACGCAGAATCCCCACATCACTGATCAGGCGGCTCATCAACCCCCCAACCTTGTAATTGCCGTGAAAGGTTAACGAGAGCTTGTGGAGATGTCGAAATAATTCTTGACGTACATCTCGCACCAACGACGATCCGACATAGGCCATAATCACTATGCGACCGCGATTAAACACCCATTCTGCCAAAGCTGTACCAATAAAAATAAACGTCCATGTACGCAGGACGGCCATGTCGCCGGCACGAATCCCATTGTCGATGGCATACCCAATAATCCAAGGACCCGCAACGCTCAGTAGGGACGAAATGCTCATAAAGATAACGGCTAAGATCATGCGTCCGCGATAGGGAAGCAGATAACGCAGGAGTCGCATGAGCAACGCCGAGTCGTATTGCCCAAAAATCTCATCCTCGTCCTCACGCTCCGCCAAAATGCGGTTGATCTTTTCCTCACGAATCTGCCGCGCCCGTCGCTCCGAGTATTCAGGATGACCTGTTTGCACATATAGGTTTTGTTGATATGACATGTTTTCCCTTTTTTAGTTAATAGTTGATAGTTAATAGTGAATAGTTGACCATCACACCCGTACACTATCACACTATCACACTATCACACTATCACACCGCTACTCCATCATACTGCAACCGCGTCACAGTCTCCTGATCACGCAACTGTAGGTCATAGATATGTCGATAGAGTCCATCCTGCATCAGCAGTTCATCATGGGTACCGCGAGCGACAATGCGTCCTTGGTCTAGTACCAAAATTTGGTCGGCGTTCTTGAGACTGAGGAGCCGTTGGGCAATGATAAAGGTGGTACGCTTTTCCATGAGCAGATTGAGTGCCTGTTGAATTTGGTGTTCGGTTTCGGTATCCACACTGCTGGTGGCGTCATCGAGAACGAGGATTTGCGGATCACCAAGGAGGGCACGGGCGATGGCGACACGCTGTTTTTGCCCACCACTGAGGGTCACACCGCGTTCACCCACCATTGTGTTATAGCCGTCGGGGAACTCCATGATGAACTTGTGGGCATTGGCGGCTTTGGCAACGCGTTCAATCGCCTCTTGGTCGGCTACACGATCCGGATGTCCATAGGCGATATTTTCGGCAATGGTTGCGCTGAAGAGGAATGGGTTTTGAAGAACCATGCCGATTTGGTGACGCATGGTGTCGAGCCGGACATCACGGACATCAATGTTATCAATCAGAATTTGGCCTTCTGTTGCATCATAGAACCGCGAAAGCAGATTGATAATGGTTGTCTTGCCCGACCCCGTTGGCCCAACCAAGGCGATGGTTTCGCCGGGCAATGCTTCAAAGTCAATGTCTTTGAGAACGACAGGGCCTTCTGTTGTGAAAGACATCGACTGAGTAGGTCTTTCTCCGGAGTCCTCCACATCTTTGGGGGATTGCGCATCATCCATGGTGTAGTCAATCGGGCTGTCGTAGGTAAAGCTCACATCACGGAAAGTGATTTTGCCCGACACTTGGCTCATGTCTTGCGCATCCGGCTTTTCGACGATGGTGCTTTCCATGTCCAGAATAGTAAAAATACGGTTCGCACTGGCCGAGGCTGTCGCTGCCATGTTGATAAAGAAGCCCATACGCATGGCCGGACCATTGAGCATGAGGACATAGGAGATCATGGCAAAGAGTGAACCAACAGTAATTCCACCTTCGCCAT
>JBCCFC010000118.1:0-16702 GCA_039029935.1 Chloroflexota bacterium | reverse complement strand
CGTAAATTCTCAATCAATGCTTGATCATCTGCTTTTTTCGCTTCAATCTGCAAATCAATACGGTGTGATAAGAGATCAAGCAGTGTGCGCGATTTGGCCTGTTCGACATAGGTAAGCGCATCGTCAAATCGATTTAATTGCAAACATAGCTCGACAATCTGCGTATAAATTTCATAGTGGTGTGCGATGAACTCGATGCGATGATCAATCATCAGCCCATTTTGAAGGTAATTAATCTGTGCAACTGCCTCTTGGTAAGCGGCTAATGCGTTCACATTTTGGCTCATTCGTGACAAAAGTATGCCTTGTGCATAATGACACCGATACAGCAACTGTGGATTTCCCATTTGTATAGCACGGGCGAAGGCATGGTCTATGTGAGATTGGGCAAGGGCATGATTGTCCGTATCGAGGGCGATTTGATAGAGTAATAGACGAGCATACGTTTCATCAGCAAAAAATTTATGTTCACTGAAATAATCAAGGCCATCCTGCACTAATTTTCGTGCATCATCCCAATGCGTTTGCATAACAAGAATCGACGCAAGCTCTAGGTTGATACGTTTGACTGCCAATTGATTGCCATGTGTTGAAAATCGCTCTTTTGCTAACTTCAGGCTATTCTCAGCTTCTACATATTGGGCAAGCCCTATATGTGCTCTGGCCTTTGTTAATAAAATTAGGGCAGCTTCAACATGGACCCCTAGCTCCCTAAACTGCTGCTCGATATAGCCACTGCGGTCAATCACCTCTTGGTAACGATAAATTTTTAACAGTGCGTCTAACATATAGAGATCCACATAGATAGTATCATACCATCGTTGATCTTTAATCCAGACTTCTTTAACTTTCGTTAAGATGTCAAAAGCTTCATTATATCGCCCTTTTACCAAATATGAAACAGCAATACTCTGCTGTGAACGATTTGCGCTGGCGGTTTTGTTCAATTGAAGGAATATCTCATAGGCGTCTTCTGCGCACTGAATAGCTGTCTCAAATTGTCCTAAATTACGCAATGCAAGTGATTGATTGAGCAAAATTTGGGCATATAATTGCCGATTATTTTTGGGACAGAGATCTAATGCCTCCTCCCAATATTGCAGTGCTTTGGGGGAATCCCAAAGTTTATCATACATCGTGCCGATATTGGTGGAGATGGCTGCCGCGCGCTCGCTTTGTTGATATGCAATTAGTATACCCTGCGCCCAGATACCTTGCTCAAAAGCGGCATCTGTTTGCCCCAAATAAAACATCACTATACATCGACCGATGGCTACCAATGCACAACCAAGCTCATTGTTCTGTTCATGATAGATAGTGTGAGCGTCATCGAAATCACTCAATGCAGCCCGATAATTGCCATCACCAACATAGTATGCGTTTGCACGTGTACGAAGAGCCAACGCACGATGCGTTGGCTCTTTTGTATAGTCAGCAAATAAGAACATAACATTTGCTGTCTGCCGAGAGGCTTCAAGGTCAGAATACAGTTTTTGATAGGCATCTTGCCTTAACAACTCAATGACTTCATCTGCATATATGGTATTACCCCACAGATGTTGCATCTGGTCCAACCAGATGCCTACAGATTGCAGATCGCTTTGCGCGAGAAGCTCTGTTGTAAATGTTTGGGCATTCATCATAAAATAGACTCGTTAGTTTGCTAAAATGTGAAATCAAAGTTCGTTTTGGCATCATCACCAAAATACTGACAGTATATCACACATGTAGCTCTCGCAAACAAACGCACTGTGTCTCAGATTTAAGATGTAGTTCATAGGCCCCCTCTTGAATCTGTGGTAAAATAAAGCCGCCAAATTTATTGACTTCTGCCTGTGCAATCGGCGTAGTCGTTTTGTTATCCACCAGTTCAACTAAATCAAAGAGAGTGTTCAAGTTGCCTGTGATAAGCCCTGTTAGACTCTTATGTAAACCCTGTGTTTGGTGTTGAGAACTTACATTACTCCGGTTATGTAGCTGACGGGGAGAGTCCTTCGTCTTTTGGATTTGCAAGCTGATATCCCCACTATAAGTTTCCCCTTGCTCATCCTCATAGCTAAAGTGATACATATAGTGTGAATCATTAATTTGCGTCAATTGTCCACTGGTCGAGCGATTGCGAAATCCGCTCGCCATAGCGAGTGTACTGCCAGTTACTGGTGGCACTCGTGGATAAAGAAAGAGTCTTCTTGGCTCTCGCATTCTGTTGTCATGTTGAATAACAGGCTGTGCTTGGAGCATAAACTCTGCTAGGCTATTGAGTTGTTCTAAGCAATTTCCACACTGGCGAATGTGTTCTTGTATTCTGACATGATCCATTGACTCCATTAAGCCTAGATGATACTCACCAAGCTCTGTTGTGCTGGGGCAGTCATGCCCACGTAATTTTTCTTGCAGACGATTCTGCGCATGTCCTAGACGCCGTGCGCGCGCTTCTAACGCTGTATCTCCTTCAATTATCTGCATCTTCTTCTGGTCGACATCACCATCCACATAGAGCAGCAAATCATCATCATCGATTTGTTCAGTCAATGACCCAATTTGTGCTTCCCCAAACGGCCCTTGCAGTGAAGTAGTGGTTGATTGTGACATAAACAATTAACTCCTTTTTATATCAATCGCTTTACAATAGCCCCATAATGGGTGTTGGCTCCTCAGCCACAAAATCACGTAAGATTTCTTGAAACGCAGGAAGTCTTGCTAAACGCTTCAAGACAGAGCCACGTTTGTTCGCGACACTTTTATTATCTTTAAACATTGTTGGATAATTTTCACGGATTTCTCTGTCACGATAGCCCCATAAAAAGAATCCATACATGACAATTCGCTCTGCTTCATCTTTTAGTTGCATATCAACAAGTTGCCAGAATTGGTTTCGATAGACATCGGAATGGTCCGTTTGTGTATATAGCTGCTCTGTATATATAGGTGTATCCTCAATGGGTGTCTCTGTTCTCGGCAACGGTGCAGGCGCATCATCAAGCACAGAGGCATACGCACACATCTTAAGATATTCAAGCAACGCGGCCAAACTGTCAAAGTCAAAAAATTTACCCTCCTTTTTCCCAACGTACCGAATCAGTCGTTCAAAGGTACGGTTGACAAAATAGTCAGCCTCCTCATTCACCATTGGAAAACTTGGATGCTGCTTAACCCAACTCAAGACCAAACGACCGTATATACGGATGACCGCAGTCCATGCCTGCTCATTCCTTTCAACCAATGCCAGCCGAAACAACTCAAACCCATAACTCGACTTGCTCGGTCGCCCTGCTAGAAAATTGTCAAGTTCTTGTCTTGCATGCTGTTCCAGTCGTTCAATTTTGCTCACAGTGTACCGAATCGTATTTCCATCCGTATTTAACCCTATTGACTCATAGGTAAATTGCTGAAGTTGTAAATCCATACTGGGTTTTCCCTCGATGATGTGATTTCAATGAATCGTTCTCTGCGAGAACATAGCTCATGCTTAAGCAATGGATTATGTTCTCAAGTGTCTTCCCTCCGCGTGGGCTATATAAACACCCCCCATCTCTATTTTTCTGCCATCAATTTCAAAATTCCCAAAATTCCTCAAGCCCCATCACAAAACTATAATTGACGCTCCCCTCATTCCATGCTATCCTAACGTCAATATACACTGACGAACATATGAACACATAGAAAGAACTATTCATTGATGACCAACACACAACTAACCAACAACCAACCCGGCTCCATCACCAACATACCGAATATCGCCATCGGCCACTGGACCAACCGCGACGCCATTACTGGCTGCACCGTCATCCTCTGCCCATCGGGCGCAGTCGCTGGCGTGGATGTTCGTGGTGGCGCACCAGGTAGCCGTGAACATGCCATGCTCGACCCGACCTGTACCGTCGATCAAGTTCATGCCATCCTCCTCAGTGGTGGCAGTGCTTTTGGCTTGGCGGCGGCGGATGGGGTGATGCGCTGGTTGGAGGAATATGGATATGGCTTTGATGTTGGCGTTGCCCGTGTCCCGATTGTACCCGGTGCGATTATTTTTGATTTGGGCATTGGACGTGCGGATGTGCGTCCACAGGCGCAGCATGGCTACGATGCCTGTGTAGCGGCGAGTGTAGATGCAATGGAAACGGGTTCTGTTGGTGCAGGGACGGGGGCGACGGTCGGTAAGTTGCTTGGCTTTGGGCAGGCCACCAAAGGTGGGATTGGGACAGCGAGCCGGAAATTAAATGAGGCTGGTGCTGATTATGGTGATGGGGCGGTGATTGCTGCGCTCGTTGTCGTCAATGCCATCGGCAATGTCATCGACCCGCAGACCAATCGCATTATCGCTGGTGTGCGCAACCCTGATCATAAAAATGACGCATCTACCGAGGTTTTCTTGGATGCAACAGAGATCATGCAACAACGATTGGCGTCAAGGTCATTACCCGCTGAGTCATCTGCACTTCAAAACACCACCATTGGCGTAGTAGCGACCAATCTGCCATTGGACAAAGCGGGTGCAACCAAAGTAGCACAGATGGCGCATGACGGGTTGGCACGTGTCATTAACCCTATCCATACCAGCATGGACGGCGACACGATCTTTGCGATCTCGACGGCCAGCCCCACAGAATACAAGTCCATCTCCGGTGCATCTATCGGTGCTGTAGGGGCAATCGCCGCCGAAGTTGTCGCCGACGCTGTTCTCCACGCAATTACCTCTGCGGAGTCTCTAGGTGGCGTTCCTACATCTCGAACCTTGTTGGGTGATTATAATAAGGGAAAAGTGAATAGTGAAAAGTGAATAGTGCATAGTGAAGAGTGAAAACAGTCTACTCATCACTCATCACTCATCACTTATCACTCATCACTATTCATTCTTCACTATAAAGAAAGGACACAATACGGTATGGCAAAAATGATGCATGGCAAGAGGTACAATTTAGTACTCTATCAATATGATAGTTGTCCATTTTGTGCAATGGTACGCAATTATCTTGAGCAAAACAATGTTCGGGTTCCAATGAAGGATACGTTGATGGATCCAGCGGCTCGTCGTGAGTTGATTCAGATTGGCGGAAAGGCGCAAGTGCCTTGTTTGACGATTAACGGCGCCCCACTCTATGAATCTCGTGATATTATTGAGTGGGTCCGGGAAAACATCGTTGAATTAAAGCCGATACCTTCTGTGTAAGTAGTATTGAATCCCCCCATAAAATAGGTTTTCAAGAAAGGTCCAGCAGAACCATGAATGATTCTGCTGGACCTTTTTCTTTTGATGTGTAGGCTCCTTGATGCTTATTTGTTTTGCCATCAAAAAGCATCATTCATTGCATTGGACAGAAAATAGACAGGAATTCGTAATAATTATTTGGTGCATTGCATCGTATACTAAAAATAGACAGACTATATCTTACTTACGATAGAAGAGAAAATGGCGAACTATGTGGCAATCAGATAGAAATAAACATAGAAAATCGTTTGAGCATACCGCGAAATTACACAAAGACTGTATCCTTTTAATGTAGGCACGGACCCAAAAATTTAGCGAGGACGTTACTGTTTTGGGCTTCATATTGTTGAAAATGATGTGTAGGCACAATACGCTGTTAAAATCGTAAGGATGAAAGCTCAGTTTTATAAATAGAATAGTAAACCAACGATTGTGACAATGAAAGCTGATTAAAATGCAGAAAAGTTTTCAAATAAAAACGAGCCATCAATACAAAATGTGAAATTCATCCGCAACAATTATAAGATTCTCACGTCATCAATGATACGCAGAGTCAGTTAAAACGATTATGCAGAAAAATTTCATGTATGCTTTTGGTCATAAGCCGAAGATTTTGCCGTTACACCTCTTTCGGTTATGATCAATAGCATACATTTATAGATACTTTAAGATATGTAAAATTTTGTTGAAAACCGCAAAGGACGCAAAAGCGTGTGCGGATATACTTGTCAATGGGAAGTCCAGCATCAATGTCACGGCTGTTTAACATCAACAGACGAAATCAACGCGACCAAGGGCTTAATCACAGTATGACACTTAAAAAAGGCCGTGGCTGACCACTATGTCTTGACCAAATGGTTTTGTAGGTAGTTTTTTCAAGAGTTTCATGATTCGTAATCGTTTACCCCTCCCTAACCCTCCCCTGCTAAGGGAGGGGACTATTCCTCCCCCGAGCAGGGGGAGGTGAGGAGGGGGTAAACAACAGAAACTCTGTATCAGGAGGGTAGAAACGATGTCATTGACTTTGGGAGACTTGATTGCTGGGTCTCAAAAGACAACACTGCGTGTTGAACCAAATGCCCAAGAAGAAAAAATGGGTAGTAGCATGGGTAGTAATTATAGGTACAAACATATGCCGAGAATACAACTCAGTAACATGCAACGAAATAAAGTAATGAAAGGAATGCTATCCATCTGGATTGGACTTCTCTGTCTTATGATAGCATCCACTACGATTTGGGCAGCAGAAATGCCATCACGCCCCAACTTTTACTTTTTTACCATTGGACCAAACATTCCTGTCAATGGTGCCGACTGGTATAGCAGCACAGGCGGTGGCGATGGCTATCATTATGCATTGATTGATATCCCATGTAGCTGGACTGAGAATCAAACCAGTGATCAGGCTGTTGATATTGACCTCTTTAGTCCAGAAATCAATTTGTCCACAACGTCTCTTGATTTGACACCGGACACCAACAATCATGACACAACCACATTTGAACTGTATGGCCCCAATGTCGATGTGACATTGCCCGACCAACCAGGTCCTGGCGCTGCAGGTAGTATTCACAGCGTGACGTATGATCCATCAAGCGATGCCGAATCATGGGTGCGGTTTTACTCAATTCCAGCCCCTGTTGCCTGTGGTCAATATGTGTTGCGCATCCAGACGGAAATCAATGATGTGAATGCGTGGCTGCTTCGTGTGGGCTTGGATGACAACGACGACGCTACCGACGAAGTTCCTGCTACCTTTGATGCGTTACCGGGCACAGAAGACCGGATTGCGCTGAGTACAATGACGAATGTAACCGCCTATGTCAGCCCTGATATGGCGGGTGGTGTTGGCTTGGACCTGCCAGTGTGTACAACGGTCTACCAATATGTTGCTCCTGGTCAGGAATCGGTTTCATTTAATAATTTTGATCTCAATCAATTGGTTGGCGACCCAGATGCCAATGTTCAATACTTTTCGCCATCACAGGTGAACCCCTTTGGACTGAATGAAGAAAATCAGGAAGAGGCGGACGCGTCTGCAGCTGCTCTCTGGAACAACAACCCTGGTGGTGAACGCTCTGGTGATGTCTTTGAAAATCCCGAATCGGGCTGGTGGCATATCGTCACCTGTGCATCAAGTGGCAACCGTTATATTCAGGAAGGTCAACAAAATGAGCCAATCTACTGGACACAGCCGCCAACACCAGATTTGGTGTTGACACTCAGCAGTAACACAGACGGCTCGACGATGGCGCTTGGGGATACCATTGATTATGCTGTTGACATTTCCAATTCAATCGAAGGAACACCCGGCGTTGCCTATAATTTAGCCTTTACACAGACGCTGCCCTCTGGAACCACCTTCCAAAACTGTGCGTTGGAGGCGGGGCTTTCTGGCGAATGTACAGGTGATGGCACAACTGTTAACATCGTACTAGACTCTGTGGGGATCAACGCAGATGCAGCAGTCAACGTGCAGGCCGAACTGGTGTCCACCGCTGGTAGCAGCTTGGTAAGTACGATTAGCGGCAACTACGCTGACGTGTTTGGACATGCATTTTTTGCCGAAGAATCAAAAGCCACGGTCGTGCTTGGCGACCCACCGGCGATTGCCATGACCATCTCCAATGGACAAGATGGTGTCCAGCCAGGTGAGATCGTCACCAATACCATCCAAGTCTCTAACACTGGAAAACTGGCTGCACCAAGTGTACAAATTTCCTACACGCTGCCCAGCGATGTGACACTCTTAAACATCTCTGACAATGGGTTTGAACTCAATGGTGTTATTTTCTGGGCACCTGTCGACATTTTGGGTGGCACGAGTGTGGAACGAACTGTTGTTGTCCAAGTTGCACAGAAGCCAACGTTTGAAGCATTGAGCAACATCGCTGGTGTGAGCTATCTCGACACCTCATCCAACGAAACGGTTGGCATTCAGTCGATTGACCAAGACCAGCAAGTGTCGAGCTTTATCGAAGGCCGTGTGTGGCAGGATGTCAACAACAATGGCAGCTTTGATGTGGGTGAACCGGGTATCCCTGATGTGGTCGTCACCATTCTATCACCAAGCACACCGGACTCGGATGTGGTCACAACCACGACAGACCTTTCGGGACAATATCGTTCGCCAGGGTTGGGCGCAGGTGACTACATGCTCACATTTGACACACGAACATTGCAGCCAGGGTTTACGCAGAGTGGATCAAATCCGGTGAGTCTGACGCTGGGCGAAGCCGAAACCCGCAGTGATGTGAATTTGGGTTTCTGGTGGCCTAGCTCGGTCAGCGGTATTGTCTGGCACGAGTTGACGCAGGATGGCGTGTTGAATGATGATGAGTTTACGCTGGCTGGCATTGATGTGATTCTCGTAGACGAAAATGATGTCGAGATTACACGCACACAAACCCTCAGTGATGGCATCTATCTCTTTTCTAACCTCAACGGTGGTTCCTACACCATCAATGTCGATACGACTGGCTATCCTGTCGAACTCACGCCGTCACATGACCCTGACTTTACAGCGGACGCCACCACCAATGTGATCATCATGGGTAGTGGTGGCCTTAGCCAAATCAACTTTGGGTATATCAGCTATGGCGCGATTGGCGGTACTGTCTGGAATGACACGAATGGTGACGGCGCGGTCGATGGCGATGAGGCTTCGATTGCGGATGTAACTCTGCTATTGGTGGACCGCGATGGCACACAAATCAGTAGTACAGTCTCCTCTGATACAGGCGAATATCGCTTTGACCCCGTGCGTTTGGACGCCTATGAGGTGCAGGTGGATACCGCCACTTTACCCGCAGGTGTGGTTGGAACCTATGAGATTGACAACAACCCTGACTCTATGGTTGCATTGACCTTGACCGACCCACGCGAACAGCTTGATGTCAACTTTGGCTTTGCCACACCAGGGACGATTGCTGACAGCCGTATCTGGCAAGACTTGAACAATGATGGCCTCTTTGACCAGGGTGAACCGCCGTTGGTCGATGTCACGGTTCAACTGATTGATGCTGGCAACGATGGTGCGCTGGCAACGGATGATGATGTGGTTATTAGCACGACGACTGCGCTGGATGGTAGCTATGGGTTTGCCAACTTGGCACCAGGGCTATACCGACTCAGGGTCATCTCTGAGACCGTTCCTGTGGGTCTACAGCTTGGTGGTGACCCTGATAATCTGGCTGATGGTGTGACAGAAGTGATGCTGGAACTGGGTGAAACAGTCGATAATCTCAATTTCACCTATATCTCGCTGGACTTGGCGATTCTGTTGACCGATTTTGATTTTGAAGTGCCAACAAGCGACATCATCCCGTATCGTATCTTCTACACCAACACCAGCGCCATCCCCGCAGCACAGGTCATCGTGACCGAGATTATCCCTGAGAACACAATTTTCCAACCGTTTAGTAGCCACTCACAGTGGATTTGTGAGAACGGAGACGTCACAGGCGGTACAGAATGTATACTAGAACTGGGCAGTCTGGATGCCAATGCCTCTGGTTTCATCACCTTCACGGTGATGGTTTCCGATGTGATGCCTGCCAATGTGGATGTTGTCACCAACACTGTGTCCATTGCAGATGTCGGCATCAGTGCAGGCGGTGGCAACCAATCAACCGAGACAACGCCTATCTTAGCCTCCCCCAATCTGCAAGTTCGCCAGTCTGATGGTCGTATTCGTGTCAATCCAGGTGATCCGTTGGTCTATGAAATCGAATATAGCAATACGGGCACACAGGGGACAACAGGCGTTCTGATTTCGCAACGTGTCCCCGTCCATGCATCCTTTAATGCAACGTTAAGCACGGATGGCTGGAGTTGTGAGGATGCAGCACCCGCCAATACGCTCTGTACTTTCTTGGTTGGTGATTTGCCAGCGCAGGCCAGCGGTGTGATCAGCTTTGCCACCAATGTAGAGCCATCATTGCCCGTCAACATTGCTACCATCGACGGCTTGGTGACGATTACCGATGACAACGGTGGTACGGATGACGACTTTGAGGTGACACCCGTAGACTCTGCACCAGACCTGTTGATTGACCACAACGATCCAGACGCGGTCTCCGCAGGTCAGCTCATTGTCTATACACTGTCCTACACCAACGCGGGCAATCAGGATGCTGTCGGTGTGCTGATTGTCGAGACTGTGCCTGCCAACACGACCTTTGACCTGCAAAGCAGCACGCCTGGCTGGGATTGTGCCAATAACAGCCCGGCAGGAACCAACTGTATCTTTACCATTGGTAGCCTGTTGGCTGGACGGGGCGGGGCGATTGAGTTTGCGGTCACAGTACGCGCTGACCTGCCTGAAGGTGTCACAGGAATTGAAAACTCTGCGGTCATTGCAGGGTCTGGTATTGAGCAGGATATTGCCAATAACCAGTTCACGGTAAACACAACGATTAACCAGAATGGTCAGGTTGTTGATCAGGATGGTGAGGTGGTTGACGATGTGCAAGATCCACTGGTGATTGAACTGCTCAGTTTCACCGCCAACGCCACGGATGAGGGTATCTATGTGCGCTGGGAAACGGGGTCGGAGATTGATACATGGGGCTTCTTGCTCTATCGTAGCACCGACGGCACATGGGACAGTGCGGTCCGCGCCACGCCATCGTTGATTGAGTCCACTGGGAACGAGAACACAGGCGTTATCTATACCTTTGAAGATAAATCTGTCTTGAACCGCATCAGCTATACCTACTGGCTACAGGAACTGGAGACCACGGGTGTTACCAATATTTATGGCCCGATTCAGTCGAGCTTGGAGGCGGCGGTGATTCCTGGTGAAGAGCCTAATGAAGAACCTACACAAGAACCCGACCCAGAGCCTGTTCCAGTGACAGTGAGTGTTTTCTTGCCTGTTGTGACGCGATAATCTCACTCTACATGTTGAAAAAATAAATATCTTAGCAAAAAAGATGGCATCGGTCTGTTTGTATGAGAACAGACCGATGCCATCTTTTTTGACACGCTACATTGCTGTCTGTTATACTCCTATCGAAAATTTGTTTGACAGTCCATAGGAGCATTCATGGCAAGACGCAAATCCACATCAAAATCAAAAGACAAAGAGAAACAAGAGGAACAACACCCTCAAAAGAAGGATATCGGAACCAAAGAGACAAATCGTGTCCAAAACCCACATGATCAATACTTTCGCAGAGTGTTCTCTCGACTCGACCACGTGCGTGAGTTTCTCGAAGGCTTTTTACCCAAAGAGATTGCAGACCTCATCGTATTGAGTCAAATCGCCTATATCAATGCCAACTATACCGATGAAGATTTGCTGCAACATAACTATGACTTAATCTTCCTCGTGCCACTCAGAGAGGTCTTTGGAACCGAAGGCGATAAGAAAGCACCTGAGTCGGTGGAAGTCTACTTTTTATTTGAACACAAAAGTTATCCCGAAGAAAGTATCATTGAACAATTGCTACGTTATATTGCCGTGCGTTGGTTGACTGACAGAGAGAATAAACGGAAACCGCGTGTGGTTGTGCCGATTGTCTTTTATCATGGGAAAAAAGAGTGGGATATTGACAAAGAATTTGAAGGCATCTTTAAATATGTCCATCCAGATTTGCGTAAATTCATTCCCAAATTTGACTATGTGTTTATCAATACAGCGGATTATTCTGATGAGAAAATCAGTCAGTTGGTTTCGCTGGGGTCTTTACAAACCGCCCTTTTGCTCTTAAAATATATCCATGACAAAGGGCTGGGTGATAAACTTGTGGAGATATTGACCCCCATGATTGACGCAAAATTACCCCGTGAAGAGCTATGGCCCATCTTGGAAGCGACCCTGAGATATTTGGCAGGGCGGGAAAGTAATAAGTTGTCGGATGAAGTCATCAACAATGCATTAAAAACAGTGTTTCGACAAGCAGGAGAGGAGGTCATGATGGAATCAATTGTGGATCGTTGGATTGATCAAGGGCGTTTGGAGGGTATTGAAGAAGGTATTGAAAAAGGTATTGAAAAAGGCATTGAAATCGGTCGTCAAGAGGCAGAACGAGAGGCAGAACGCAAACTTGAACAAGAACGGCAGAAAACATTGGCTGGTCATCGAGAAACGATTCTTGGCATTGTGAATCATAAATTGGCATTGGACGAAGCGAAACAAGCCAAGATAATTGAACAACTTGAACGAATTGATGACGAAGGGACGCTGCGCGACCTCATCAATTCAGCACTGGATGCCGCTTTCGGTGGAGAGTTCACCTTCTTCATGATGAAATTGTTATTTGAAAGCGAACCAGATAAATAAAATGATACAAGATAATTTGCTTTAATGCTACTTACATAGATAAAAAGCTATTTATGCCAACTTTTATTTGAAACTGTTGATATAAATAGCTTCTTTTTTAAGGAGAACACACATGAACCAACTAGACAATCTCAAAGGCGTCATCCCACCAATGGTGACACCGTTTAACGAAGACGAAACCATCAACGAAGCCGCCCTGCGTAGCGAAGTACGCTACATGATTGATGAGGCGGGCGTCGGCGGCTTTGTTGTCGGTGGTAGCACAGGCGAAGGACATACGCTGACGACAGCGGAATCACGGCAATTGGTTGGCATCGCTTGTGACGAGGCGGCAGGGGCTGTGCCTGTGATTGCAGGCATCATTGTCGATAGCACACGGCAAGGCGTTGAGCGGGTGCAGGCATTGTCGGATTTGCCCGTTGCAGCCTTTCAAGTGACACCCGTTCATTACCTGTTCCGCCCCAATGACGAGATGATGCAGCGACACTTTGCCACAGTTGCCGCCGCCAGCGACATTCCGCTGATGATCTACAACGTTGTCCCTTGGTCCTACTGTTCACCCGCATTATTGACCAAGATCATCACCGAGGTCGATGGTGTCATCGGTGTCAAGCAGAGTGCAGGCGACATGAAACTGTTGGCCGATTTACTACTAATGTTGGATGGACGCGGCTTGGTCTACTCGGCTGTCGATGCGCTGCTCTATCCATCGTATGCACTGGGTGCCATTGGCTCGATTGCTGCGATCCTAGCCGCCGCCCCAACGCTATGCGTCGAACAGTGGAACGCTGTCCAAGCTGGCGACCATGCCGCTGCACTGGCGATTCACAACAAACTCTTGCCCATCTGGAATGCCATTGACTCTGGCGGTAATTTACCCGCCAACACCAAAACAGCCGCAGCACTACAAGGACGCAACGGTGGCGTTCCCCGTATGCCCATGCCGCCTAGTTCGCCAGAACAGACGGAGACGATTCGGTCGGCATTGATGAATGCAGGGCTGATTGGGTGAGGGGGTGTGATAGTGTGATAGTGTGATAGTGTGATAGTGTGAGTGTCAACTATCAACTATCAGCTATCAACTAATTCAAGGAATTTTTATCGGATGAAACGGATTTTCTACGTTCTAGTCGGTATGGTATTGTTGATGGGGCTGTACACAACCACTCTGGTGGCTCGTGTTTCTGCCAACACACAATCCCATGCCACTTTGCAAGACGAAAATACACAGAACAATCAGCAAACGACTACACAAGAGGCTAGTACACAAGAGACTGGTACACAAGAGCGAGCATCCTCAGATGTAGTCGAAGCGTTGCGGCTGGCCTATTTATCGCAGACAACATTGAATGGCTACGACGTTGATAATCAGAATTTGATCCGGAGCGTGTTGCTGGCGACTGAATCGCTCAAACGCGCACCACGCCCTGAAGGGACACTGGCGTTACAAAACGGGCTGAATCTGCTACCTCGCCTTGTGCGTGAGTGGCCGGATGCGCTTGCAGACCCCTTAATCAGCCCTGATGACAAGTGGCTAATTTTTAATGTGGTCGATGAAATTGATGATCAGAACCGCAGCCTAGAACCCATTGTGTGGCGTCTATTGCCCAGGGATTCGTTTGAGTCAACCGCAGACTTTGAGATTCGCCCGGCGTTTGCGCTTCCACTTGAATCCGCATCTCAAGACCACTTTTTCTCGCTAGATAGCCAATGGCTCTATACACAATCTGACGATACGCTGCTCATTTGGTCAATGGCGGATGGCAATACCTTTGCCTCGATTGGGGCAACCGTAAACGAGATCAACGGAACATTGCATTTGAGTGAGGATGGTCATCGACTCACATTGGTGAATGATACCGCTGCCATTACATGGGATACATCCAATCTCCCTGAAATTTTAGAATTCCCACCCATTCCTAAAATTGCGGACACTGGTGCTCTCGAAGCCAGCCAATGGATTGTCAGTCCAACAGGTCAACATGTTGCCCTGATTGGCGAGGATGACCCCACTATCCGTGTGTTTAGCACGGAGACGGGACAACTTCACCATACATTTGAGCAGTCACAGCCTCCAAGTACAGCACTATTTAGCCCTGATAGCCAATTTTTGGTGACAGATGATTTTGTAGCAGATGAGGATAAAACCAGTGAGGATGAAACCAGTGAGGATGAGTTAGCTGAGGGAGAGACTACAGAGAGCAAGGGCATCGTCTGGGTGTGGGACTTGGTGACAGGCGATGTCTATGCCCAAATTCAACTGCTATTACCGGACAGAGTACTAGGAAATCGACTGCCGATTCTGCTGGCGTTAAGCCCACAAGCAAACTGGCTCACCATCCGCACTTTTGGTGCGCAGACAAAATCAGGAGACACCTTTGTCTTTGCGTTCCCACCGGGAGATAACCCGCTTGAGACCACATTTACAATCGAAGATGCGGTCGAACAATCATTATCTAGTGGCGATAGTCTGGGGATACCAGCCCAATTTAGCCCCGATGATCGTTGGTTGGTCAACCATGATGGCTGTATCCAGAAGATTTGTCCGAAACAATTCAGGGCAGAGGTATCCGAATGGCAGTTACCGCCATCTCGCCCTGCCACCCGCTCTGCATTTCAACTACAGTTGCCAGGGCTGATCGCCGACTCGTTTAGTCCTGATAGCCGTTGGCTGCGTACCACCAGCCGAGGGACAACCAGTGTTTGGTCCGTACAATCAGAGCGGCCAACCGAAATGGCAAGAGTACCAGCACGAGCGGCTAATTTTAGTCCGGCAGGCCGTTGGTTGTTGACAACGCCTTTTGATGGTCCACTGCAATTATGGTCGGCAGCCATTGGTAAACAGTGGCAAACGCTTCAACATGAGGGCGTGGTTGCAGCAATGGCGTTGAGCCATGATGGACAATGGCTGGCAACGGGGGGCTATGACAATGTGGTGCGCTTATGGGCATTAGACACAGGTGCGTTGCGCGCAGAGTTATCTCATGATGAGATTGACGTTGATGAATTGCATTTAGGTATCACGGGCATTGCGTTTAGCCCGGATGGACGCTACTTGGCGTCGCAAAATGACAGTGGTGACATTCGGCTTTGGGATATGAGCCTCCTCAATCGTGCCATTCGCCAATTAGCACGTTCACAGCCGGACTCTTTCCCGCTGACAACAGATGCACCAATAACACAATTTACGGCTCGAGCCGCTGTCTCTCTTCAGTTTAGCGCAGACGGTCGTTGGCTCACAGCCGATGGTCTTGCATGGGACATGACGACACGCGAACAAGTCATGGACAATGATGAGGTCGTATTCATGGAAGACTTTCTGCTGGATGCTCAATTGGCTGTTGATGGTGGGCGAGTCTGGTCGCTGGCCGAGGACACGTTTGGTGAAACCATCAGCGAAGTGATTGATCCTGATAGCCCTTCCACAACCTCGCTCTATAGCACTAAGTTTCATCCTGATGGGACAGTGGCCGCCGCGTTAGATATTAACAACCACGTCATTTTGTGGGATGTTGCCACTGGTGACATCATACACCGTCTTGCACACCCAGGTAGTATCGGTGAGATACGCTTTAGTGCCAGCGGACGATGGCTGGTGACAGATCGCATTGATGGTACAGTGACGGTTTGGGACACCAAAACAGGGGACCCCATGTATACGCATCGTCATCAAGGTTGGGTCCTCAGCGCAACGTATGCAGACCGTTGGCTGGCAACCGCTGGTGGTGATGGCTTGGCTCGTGTGTATGATTTGGAGACGGGTGAAGAATTATCCCGTTTTCAGCATCATGTTGGTATACAACGTATTTTGTTTCTCTCGGGGCAATCACAAGACGCCACCTCACCAAGAGACACTGCGCCAAGAGACACTGCGCCAACAGACACTGCACCACAAATTATCACGAGCGATGGTGATGGCTTCATCCGTCTGTGGGATTGGGAGCCAGATGTATTGCTTGCCCAAGCCTGTGCGCATCTGCCACGTAATTTTACGGAGTTGGAGTGGGCGCAGTATTTTGGTGATGAACCGTATCGGGAGACGTGTGAGTTTGGAGGTCGGTAGTCAGTATTTGGTGGTTCAGTATTCGGTGAGTCAGTATTCGGTGAGTCAGTATTCGGTGAGTCAGTATTCGGTGAGTCAGTATTCGGTGAGTCAGTATTCGGTGAGTCAGTATTCGGTGAGTCAGTATTCGGTGAGTCAGTATTCG